>NZ_JBIWGC010000001.1:0-169654 GCF_044763335.1 Streptomyces sp. NPDC096105 | reverse complement strand
GCGCCCGCGGGCCCCCCGCGCGCCCGGGGCGCCCCCCCCCCCGGGGGGCGCGCGGTGGGGGGGGGGGGGCGCCCCGGCCCCGGGGGGGGGGGGGGGCCCCCCCCCCCAACGACTACGGACGGCCCGCAGCCGCATCCGGCCTCAGCCACGCTGGCGGGACGGCAGGCGCCAGTTCGGGCGGAGGGCGGTGAGACGGTCCCGCAGGGCCGTCCACCGGTCGGACACCGCCCACACCACCCGCACGGCCGACCGCGGCGCCAGCACCGCCCGCAGGCGGGCCCGGCGCGACGCCGAGGCCCGCAACGCGGCCGTCGCGCGCCGCACGTCGTCCGTCAGGCCCGCGGCCGGCCGCGGCCGCGGCGCGTACAGCACCTGCTCCACCGCCCCCGCCAGCCGGTGCACCGACGCCGCCGCGTCCCCCTCGAGCCGGCCCTGCCGCACGAGACGGCCGGCGGCCCCGCGCGCGGTCAGCGACTCGTCCGGCACGATGCCGTGGTCCCAGGCCGCGTCCGTCAGCTCCTCCCAGGCGGCCAGCACGTACGGTGCGACGTCCTCCTCCGAGCGGCCGTGGCCGCCCAGCCGCCGCGTCCGCATCCGCGTCCGCCACAACAGCGGTGCCAGCGGCAGCGCCAGGACCAGCAGCCCGGCCAGCGCCCACAGCAGCACCACGTGCCACTTCGGACCGTCGTCGTCCACCGGCAGGGCCGCCTGCGGCGACTCGCTCTCACAGGCCCCCGGGCCGCTGCCGTCCGCCCGGCAGTCCGTGCTCTGCGACGGCGCGGCCGACGGGTCCGAGGGCGTGGCCTGCGACGGCCGGGCCGGATCCGCCGGCCCGTTGTCCTCGACGTCCTGCACGGTGTAGTCCGGCGTCGAACCACGGGTCGGGGTCGGCTCGAACCGCGTCCAGCCCACGCCCTCGAAGTACAGCTCGGGCCAGGCGTGCGCGTCCCGCATCGCGACCGAGATCGTGCCGTCGGCCTGCGGGGCGCCGGGCGCGAAGCCCACCGCGATACGCGCCGGGATGCCCAGCGACCGCGCCATGGACGCCATCGCGAAGGAGTAGTGCACGCAGAAGCCCCGCTTGTCCTGCAGGAAGCGGGCGATCGCCTGCGAGCCGCTGCCGACGTCGACCTGGGTGTCGTACTGGAAGCCGCCGCTCAGCGTGAACCAGTCCTGCAGCATGACCGCCCGGTCGTAGGCGCTCTCCGCGCCGTCGGTCACGTCACGCGCGGTCCTGTGCACCACGGCGGGCAGCGAGTCGGGCAGCTCGGTGTACTCGCGCAGCACCCCGGCCGACGGCTCCGGCGCCCCGGCCAGCTGCTCCGCCGTGGGCCGCACGTCGAGACTGCGCACCTCGTACGTCAGGCCGCTGGTGCTCTGCCCGTGGTCGCCGACCAGCGTCATGCCGACGGGCTCGTAGCGCCAGTCGCCCTGCACGCTCACCCGGCTCGGCGGGTACGGCATCGGCAGCCAGGTCTGGCCGTACGTCTTCGCCACCGAGATCGACGTGCCGACCTCCGTGAACTCCACGTCGGGGCCGAGGCCCGGCGGGGCGGGGAAGCCCTCGGGCACCTGGGTGATGGCCCGCTTCGACGGCTTCCACGTGGTGCCGTCGAAGTCGTCCAGGGACACGATGCGCAGGTACAGGTCCGAGGTGTTCTCCATCTCGGTGCGCACCGAGAACACCTGGCGGTCGTCGTCGTTGTTCAGCGAGTCGCGCAGCGACACCAGCGGGTTCACCGCGGAGATGGTGCCGCCCCCGCCGCTCCCCACGCCCATGCCCCGGCCGTCCGGGTCCAGCAGACCGCCGTCCATCGCGGGCAGCGCCAGTGGCGCCACCAGGGCGATGCCCAGCGCCACCACGCCGATCCGGTGCCCGAAGCGCACCGGCGCCGGCGTGCCGGGCGTCTCCCTGCCCCGGCCGCGCGGCGGTCCGGCGAACACCCGGCCCCACTGGGAGAGCCGGTCCCGGCCCTCGGCGAGCAGCAGCATCAGATAACCGGCCGCCGCCAGCAGGAACCACAGCCACTCGATGCCGTTGTCCGTCAGGCCCGCGGCCACCGAGTACAGGGCGAGCAGCGGCAGTCCGGCCGGGGCCGCGCTGCGGAAGGTCACCGCGAGGGCGTCCACCAGCAGGCCGATGATCAGGACCCCGCCGACCAGCATCAGACGGATGCCGTCGGTCAACGGCGCCGGTATCGCGTACCGGTTGACGTCCTCGCCGCCCTGCTCCAGCAGCTGGCCGAAGAAGCGCACGGCGTCCGGGCCGGGTATCAGCCCGGCGACGGCGTGCTCCCGCGCGAACATCAGGGTGAGCAGCAGCAGCGTGACGACGACCTGCGCCGTCACCGTCAGCGACCGCGCCAGCGGCACCCGCCGCGCCGCCGCGCCCACGCCCGCCTGCACGCCCAGCAGCAGCGCCACCTGCAGTATCCAGGCGGTCGACTCCACCAGCGGCAGCAGCGCGCACGCCGCCAGCAGGGTGGCCGCCCAGGCGCGCACCGTCAGCCTGGCCAGTGAGCTGATCACGGTCCCTCCCCACCGCTCGCCGCCACCAGGCCCGAGCGCTCACGGTCCGCCTGCCGCCACAGCTGCTCCAGCGAGGCGCCCCGCGGCACCGCCACGGCCGTCCAGCCCGACTCGCGCAGCATCCGCAGCCGCTCCTCGCCCGGCTCCGCGGGTCCGGGCACGTCCGACGGCTCCCGCTGCCAGTCGTGGCTGTCCAGCAGGAAGGCGACGGCGCCTCCGGTGCGCTGCCGCATCCGGGCCAGCACCGCGGTCTGCTCGTCGTCCAGGTCGCCGAGGAACGCCACCAGCAGCCCCTCGCCCCCGGAGCGCATCACGTCGTGGGCGCGGGACAGGCCCTCCTCGTCGGAGTGGTCCACCACGGCCAGGGTGTCCATCATCAGCCCGGCCGCGTCCGCCGACTCCTGGTGCACCCCTGAGAACCCGTCGGCGCCCTCGCCGGGCACCGAGGCGCCGGTGTCGGTCAGCAGCCGCACCGAGAAGCCCCGCTCCAGCATGTGCACCAGCACCGAGGCCGCGCCCGACACCGCCCACTCGAACGCCGAGTCCGGCCCCGCGCCCTCGTAGGCGACGGCGCGGGTGTCCAGCAGCACCGTGCAGCGGGCGCGTTGCGGCTGCTCCTCGCGGCGCACCATCAGCTCGCCGTAGCGGGCGGTGGAGCGCCAGTGGACGCGGCGCAGATCGTCGCCGTAGCGGTAGCCGCGCGGGATCACGTCGTCCTCGCCGGCCAGCGCCAGCGAGCGCTGCCGCCCGTCGCCGTACCCCTTCGAGTCGCCGCTCAGCCGCACCGGCGGCAGCGCCTCCACGCGGGGGGTCACCGTCAGCGTGTCGTACGAGGAGAACGAGCGGTTCAGCTCGCACATCCCGAACGGGTCGGACAGCCGCAGCTGCAGCGGGCCCAGCGGGTAGCGGCCGCGCAGGTCGGAGCGGACCCGGTAGGACACCTCACGGCGCCCGCCCGTCTCCATCCGGTCCAGCACGAACCGCGGGCGCGGCCCGAGCACGTAGGGCACCCGGTCCTGGAGCATCAGCAGGCCCGTGGGCATCCGGGACACGTTGTCCATGCGCAGGTGCACCCGCGCCTCGGTCCCCGCCGGCACCCGGCCGGGGGAGAGCCGGCGGCTGCCCGCGACCCGGTAGCGGGTGCGGTAGAGCACGGCCGCGCACACCAGCGGCAGCACCGCCAGCAGCAGCCCGACCCGCAGCAGGTCGCTCTGCCCGAGCACGTACGCGCAGATCGCGGCCGCGATCCCGGCCGCCAGGAAGGAGCGCCCCCGGGTGGTGAGCCCCGCCAGGGCGGTCCTCAGCCCGCTCCGGTCGTCCCGGTCGTCGTCGGCGTGGACCGCGCCGGCGGTGCTCATCACAGCCTCCGGGGCGGCTGCTGGCCGTAGCCTCCGCTGCCCAGGCCGAACCCGGCGGGCTGGCCGGCCGCCCCGGGCACCGTGGTGCGCTGCAGGATCTCCTGCACCACCTGCTCGGCGGTGCGGCGGTTGAGCTGGGCCTGCGCGGTGGGCAGCAGACGGTGGGCGAGCACGGCGACGGCGAGCGCCTGCACGTCGTCCGGCAGCGCGTAGTCACGGCCCTCCAGGGCCGCCGCCGCCTTCGCCGCCCGCAGCAGATGCAGCGTCGCGCGCGGCGACGCCCCGAGTCTGAGGTCCGGGTGCGTGCGGGTGGCGGCGACCAGGTCGACCGCGTACCGCCGGACCGGCTCGGCCACGTACACGCCGCGCACCGCCTCGATCAGCTTCACGATCTCGTGCGCGTGCGCCACCGGCTGGAGGTCCTCCAGGGGGGAGACGCCGCCGTGCACGTCGAGCATCTGCAGCTCGGCCTCCGCGCTCGGGTAGCCGACCGACACGCGGGCCATGAAACGGTCGCGCTGGGCCTCCGGCAGCGGGTAGGTGCCCTCCATCTCGACCGGGTTCTGCGTCGCCACCACCATGAAGGGGCTGGGCAGTTCGTAGGTCTTGCCGTCGATGGTGACCTGGCGCTCCTCCATCGACTCCAGCAGGGCCGACTGCGTCTTCGGCGAGGCGCGGTTGATCTCGTCGCCGATCACGATCTGCGCGAAGATGGCGCCCGGCTTGAACTCGAAGTCACGGCGCTGCTGGTCCCAGATGGACACACCGGTGATGTCCGAGGGCAGCAGGTCCGGTGTGAACTGGATGCGCCGCACCGAGCAGTCGATCGACCGCGCCAGTGCCTTCGCCAGCATCGTCTTGCCGACTCCCGGGACGTCCTCGATGAGCAGATGTCCCTCGGCGAGCAGCACGGTCAGCGAGAGCCGTACGACCTCGGGCTTCCCCTCGATCACGCCTTCCACCGAACCGCGCACGCGCTCCACGACGGCGGTCAGGTCCTCCCCGACCGCCCCGTATGCCCGGTCGGGGGCGCCCCCATGGCTCGCACGATCGTCATAGGTCGTCACCCGGCCCTCCTCGGCCTTTCCCGCGCTCCGTGATGAAGCGGGGGTTCCCCACATGTCCCGGCCGACCCCTCGTCCAGCGGACCGGCCCTCCCCGAATCACGGGCGTCACCCGGAAAAAGTTCCGGGTGACACCACTTCCGCATTCTTGCCGTCGTTACCGTTTCGTGTCACTCGCCTGTGGACAACTGACAGCGATATGTCAGCTCCTGCGGCGTTCGACGGCTCTCCGGGTGCGGCCGGCCCCGGGACGGACGGCCGGGTCAGGCGGGGTCGACCTCGCGCAGCAGACCCGTCTTGACGTCGAAGACGAACCCGCGCACGTCGTCGGTGTGCAGCAGGAACGGCGAGGTCCGCACCCGCTGCATCGACTGGCGGACGTCCTGGTCCACGTCCCGGAAGGCCTCGACGGCCCACGCCGGGCGCTGTCCCACCTCCATCTCGAGATCGTGCCGGAACTCCTCGGTGAGGGACTCCAGGCCGCAGTTGGTGTGGTGGATAAGGACCACGCTGCGCGTGCCCAGCGCCCGCTGGCTGATGGTCAGCGAACGGATCACGTCGTCGGTGACGACGCCGCCCGCGTTGCGGATGGTGTGGCAGTCGCCGAGCGACAGGCCCAGCGCGTCGTGCAGGTCGAGGCGGGCGTCCATGCAGGCCACGATCGCGACGTGGAGGACCGGGCGGGCGTCCATCCCGGGATCGGTGAACGCGGCCGCGTAACGCTCGTTGGCTTCGACCAGACGGTCGGTCACGGTGCCGGGGCCGGCGGCGGTGCTCCCGGCACCGGCGGGCACGGATGCAGAAGTCGTCATACGACTGACCGTACTGGTCATGAGGGCGTCGGGCCCGTTGTGAGAGGGCACAAAGAATGCCGACGAACCTTGGTGTGAGGTAACCCACAGGAGTGGTGTGACCCCCTTCCTACGGGTGATGTGTCCGATCCGTCCCTTGACCCGCGCGGGCCGCGACGCGCAGTCCGGTTGATTGACCGGGCCGGACCGTGGACTAAAGTGACGCGAAGCGGGAGGCGAGACCGCCCGCCGCTGTGACTTCCCCGGATCCCCGGCCACGGCCAGGGGATCTCCCGCGTGCGCGGCGCGTACGTACGGCTCGGCCTCCTCCCGCCGCCGCCCGGCCGACGCCTCCGGCGCCGGCCGCCCCCTCACCGGGGAGGGCGGGGAACCGGCGGTGCGTGAGTGTCACGCCGGATCTGAGAGGGCCGAAGTGAAAGGGCGCGAAGCGCTTCCGCACGAGGGCGGTGGCGGGCGACGGGAGGGCGAGAGCCGACACGTCCCGGTGATGCTCCAGCGGTGCCTGGACCTGTTGGCGCCCGCCCTGGAGCGGCCCGGCGCGGTGGTCGTCGACTGCACGCTCGGCCTCGGCGGCCACAGCGAGGCGCTGCTCACCCGTTTCCCCGAGGCCCGGCTCGTGGCCCTGGACCGCGACAAGGAGGCGCTGCGCCTGTCCGGCGAACGGCTCGCCCCCTTCGGCGACCGGGCCACCCTGGTGCACGCGGTCTACGACGAGCTGCCCGACGTCCTCGGCCGGCTCGGCGTCCCTCGTGTCCAGGGCGTCCTGTTCGACCTCGGGGTGTCCTCGATGCAGCTCGACGAGGCCGGCCGCGGCTTCGCGTACGCCCAGGACGCCCCCCTCGACATGCGGATGGACCAGACGACCGGCGTCAGCGCCGCCGAGGTCCTCAACACCTACCCGCCCGGCGAGCTCGTCCGCATCCTGCGCGCCTACGGCGAGGAGAAGCAGGCCAAGCGGATCGTGGCCGCCGTCGTGCGCGAGCGCGAGAAGGAGCCCTTCACCACCAGCGCCCGCCTGGTCGAGCTGATCCGCGACGCGCTGCCGCAGGCCGCCAAGCGCACCGGCGGCAACCCGGCCAAGCGCACCTTCCAGGCCCTGCGGATCGAGGTCAACGGCGAGCTGTCGGTGCTGGAGCGGGCCGTCCCGGCGGCCGTGAAGGCCCTCGACGTCGGCGGACGCATCGCCGTGCTGTCGTACCACTCCCTGGAGGACCGGCTGGTCAAGCAGGTGTTCGCGGCGGGCGCCGCCACCACCGCCCCGCCCGGGCTCCCGGTCGTCCCCGAGCAGTACCAGCCGCGGCTCAAGCTGCTGACGCGCGGTGCCGAACTTCCCACCGAGGAGGAGATCGCCGGGAACCGCCGTGCGGCTCCCGCGCGGCTGCGCGGCGCCGAGCGCATCCGGGAGGACGCCGGGTGAGGCGGCGGCGGTGAGACACGGGCCGGACCCCGGGCGGGCGACGGCCGGGCGGACGGACGGACGGGACGAGCGAACTCAGGGGAGCGTGAGTGAGTAGGAAACCCGAACTGAAGGGGCGGCCCGAGCTGCGGGGGAGGGCGGCGCGGCTCGCGCAGCTCCTGCCCACCGGCCGCGCCCAGGCGGCCCGCACCCCCTTCGTGCTCCTCGTGGTCCTGCTCCTCGGCGGCGGTCTGATCGGCCTGCTGGTGCTGAACTCCGCGCTCAGCGAGGGCGCGTTCCGCCTCGACGACCTCCAGCGGGAGACCAAGGAGCTCACGGACGAGGAGCAGGCCCTGCAGCGCGACATCGACGCCCACTCCGCCCCCGACGCGCTCCAGCGCCGCGCCCGCGAGCTCGGCATGGTGCCCGGCGGCGACCCCGCCTTCCTCGCCCCCGACGGCAAGGTCAAGGGCGTGCCCAGCGAAGCCTCCGCGGCCCGCGCCCCCCTGGTCCTCGCGCCCGAGGCGCTGGCCACGGCGACGGCCCCGCCGCCCGGGTCCGAACCCGCCCCCCGTTCCTCGCACGTCTCGACCCCCGGCAGGTGACGGAAGTGTCCGACAGGCAACCGCCCCGCCGCCGGGTGCCCGGACCCGCCCGGCCCGTCCGTCCGGCCGCCCGCGGCCGCTCCGGCCCCGGCGCCCGCCCGGTCCGCCGGCCCGGAGGACCGCGCCCCGGCACCCCGAAGACCATCCGGCTGGGCAGCCCGCGCCCGCGGCTGCGCCTGGTCGGCGTGGCCCTCACCCTCGTGATGCTCGCGTTCGTCGTCCGCCTGGTGCAGGTCCAGGCCGTCGACGCGAGCACCTACGCCGGCAAGGCCGAGCGCAACCGCTACGTGGGCCAGGTGCTGGCCGCCGAGCGCGGCGAGATCACCGACCGCAACGGCGTCGCCCTCGCCACCAGCGAGGACGCCTACGACATCACCGCCGACCCCACGATGTTCGCCCCCGACGAGCTGGAGATCGACGACGGGCCGGAGCAGGCCGCGGCGCTGCTCGCCCCCATCCTCGGCGCGGACCAGGAGGACCTGGTCCGCAAGCTGCGCCCGGACAACCCGTCGCTGCGCTACGTGAAGCTGGCTGGCCGGCAGACCCCCCAGGTCTGGAAGCAGATCAAGGACCTCAAGGCCGCCCTGGCCACCAAGGCCGAGACCGACACCTCGACCGTCAACGTGCTGGCCGGCGTCTTCTCCGTGCCCACCAGCAAGCGCGTATACCCGAACAACGAGCTCGCCGCCGGGATACTGGGCTGGGTCAACGCCGAGGGCAAGGGCAGCGGCGGCGTCGAGCTCCAGCTCGACAAGCGGCTGGCCGGCGAGGACGGCAAGATCCGCTACGCCCAGTCCGGCGGCCGTCTGGTGCCCACCGCGGGCTCCACGGAGACCCCGGCCGTGCCCGGCGACGACATCGAGCTCACCATCGACCGCGACATCCAGTGGGCGGCGCAGAACGCCATCAGCGAGCAGGTGGAGGAGTCCGCGGCCGACCGCGGCTACGTCATCGTGCAGGACACCCGCACCGGCGAGGTCCTGGCGATGGCCAACGCCCCCGGCTTCGACCCCAACGACCTGTCCGCCGCCGACCCGAGGACGCTCGGCAACGCCGCCCTCCAGGACGCCTTCGAACCGGGCTCCACGGCCAAGGTGCTGTCCATGGCGGCCGTGCTGGAGGAGAACGTCGCCACCCCCGGCACCCATGTCGTGGTGCCCAACCGGCTGCACCGGGGCGACCGGCTGTTCAAGGACGACATCGACCACCCGACCTGGTACCTGACGCTCAACGGCGTCCTCGCCAAGTCCAGCAACATCGGCACCATCCTCGCCACCGGCCAGCTCGGCAGGACCCAGGCCCAGGCCAACAAGGTGCTGTACGACTACATGCGCGAGTTCGGCCTCGGCAGCCACACCGGACTGGACTTCCCGGGCGAGACCAAGGGCATCCTGGCCCCGCCCGACCAGTGGTCCACCTCGCAGCAGTACACGATTCCTTTCGGCCAGGGCGTGTCCGTCAACGCGATGCAGGCCGCCTCCATCTACTCGACCATCGCCAACGGCGGCGTCCGCGTCGAACCCACCCTCGTCCGCGGCTCCAAGGGGCCCGACGGGCGCTTCACACCCGCTCCGAAGCCGGAGCGGACGCGGGTCGTCAGCGAGAAGACGGCGAAGACCCTCGCGCAGATGCTGGAGTCGGTCGTCGACGACGAGGAGGGCACCGGCACCAAGGCGCGCATCCCGGGCTACCGGGTCGCGGGCAAGACCGGTACGGCGAACCGCGTGGATCCGGCCACCGGCAAGTACCACGGCTACACCTCGTCCTTCGCCGGGTTCGCGCCCGCCGACAAGCCCCGGATCACCGTCTACTGCGTCATCCAGAACGCCACCCAGGGCAGCTACTTCGGCGGCCAGATCTGCGGCCCCGTCTTCAAGCAGGTCATGGCGTTCGCCCTGAAGAGCCTCCAGGTGCCGCCCACCGGCGCCGCCCCCGCCGCCCTGCCGGTCACCTTCGAGCCCTGATCCCGTACCGAGCACCGAGCCACCAGGAACCACCTCGTGACAACGATCACCCCCGGCCCGGGGAACCACCACACCCCCCGCCCCTCGCCCGACCGTCGCCCGCCCCCGCCCGACCGCACCGCGCGCGGCCCCCTCTTTTCCCCGCCGGCCGGTACGCCCGGTACGCTCACCGCCGTGCCACACGCTGATCAGTCCCAAACCACCCAGAAGGGCCAACCCGTGACATATCCGGGGCCGCCCCGTCCGGACCAGGTCTCCGCCACACCGCTCGCGGAACTCGCCGGTCAGCTGGGTGTCCCCGCACCCGCGCAGGCCGCCGAGGTCACGGGCATCACCCATGACTCGCGCGCCGTCCGGCCCGGGGACCTGTACGCCGCGCTTCCGGGCGCCCGCGCCCACGGCGCCGACTTCGTCACCCAGGCCGCCGGCCTCGGCGCCGCCGCCGTGCTCACCGACCCGGCGGGCGCCGAACGCGTCGCCGCGACCGGTCTGCCCGCGCTGGTGGTGGACGACCCGCGGGCGCGGATGGGCGAACTGGCCGCCACCATCTACGGCCACCCCGGTCGCGATCTGCTCCAGATCGGCATCACCGGCACCTCCGGCAAGACCACCACCGCCTACCTCGTCGAGGGTGGTCTGCGGACCGTCCGCAGCACGGGACTGATCGGCACGGTCGAGATGCGTATCGGCGACGAGCGCATCAAGTCCGAGCGCACCACGCCCGAGGCCACCGACCTCCAGGCGCTGTTCGCGGTCATGCGTGAGCGCGGCACCGAGGCCGTGGCCATGGAGGTCTCCAGCCACGCCCTGGTCCTCGGCCGGGTCGACGGCTGCGTCTTCGACATCGCCGTCTTCACCAACCTCAGCCCGGAGCACATGGAGTTCCACTCCGGGATGGAGGACTACTTCCAGGCCAAGGCGCAGCTGTTCACGCCCGCCCGCAGCCGGCTCGGCGTGGTCAACGTGGACGACGAGTACGGCCGCCGCCTGGTCAAGGAGGCCGGCGTCCCGGTCGTCACGTACTCCGCCGAGGGGCACCCGGACGCCGACTGGCGCGCCGAGGACGTCCACGTCGGCCCGCTGGACTCGACGTTCACCGTGGTCGGGCCGGGAGGCGAGCGGATCACCGCCCGCTCGCCGCTGCCCGGCCCGTTCAACGTGGCCAACACCCTGGCCGCGGTCGTCGCGCTGGCCGCCGCCGGACTCGACCCGCAGTCCGCCGCCGACGGCGTCGCCGCCGTGCCGGGCGTGCCCGGCCGCCTGGAGCGCGTCGACGAGGGGCAGCCCTACCTGGCGGTCGTGGACTACGCGCACAAGACGGACGCCGTGGAGTCGGTGCTGCGCGCCCTGCGCAAGGTGACCGAGGGCCGGGTGCACGTCGTGCTCGGCTGCGGCGGCGACCGTGACGTCACCAAGCGGGAGCCGATGGGCGCGGCCGCCGCGCGGCTCGCCGACACCGCGGTACTGACCTCCGACAACCCCCGCTCCGAGGACCCGCTGGCGATCCTGGCCACGATGCTCCAGGGCGCGGCCTCGGTGCCGGCCCACCAGCGCGGCGAGGTCCAGGTCTTCGAGGACCGGGCCGCCGCGATCGCCGCCGCCGTCGCCCGGGCCGAGCCCGGCGACACCGTGCTGGTCGCCGGCAAGGGCCACGAGCTGGGACAGGACATCGCCGGGGTGGTGCGTCCGTTCGACGACCGCCAGGTGCTTCGCGAAGCCATCAAGAAGACCCAGGGATGAACTTGTGATCGCCCTCTCCCTCGCCGAGATCGCAGAAGTCGTCGGCGGGCAGACGCACGACATACCGGACCCCTCCGTCCGGGTCACCGGCGAGGTGGTCCGGGACTCGCGGGAGGCGAGTCCGGGCAGCCTCTTCGTCGCCTTCGTCGGCGAGCGCGTGGACGGCCACGACTTCGCGGCCCAGGTCGTCGAGGCGGGCGCGGTCGCCGTGCTCGCCTCCCGGCCGGTCGGGGTGCCCGCGATCGTCGTGGAGGACGTCCAGGCCGCCCTCGGGGCCCTCGCCCGGCACGTCGTCGCCCGGCTCGGCGCCACCCCCGTCGCCCTCACCGGGTCGGCCGGCAAGACCAGCACCAAGGACCTCATCGCCCAGGTGCTGCGCAGCAAGGCCCCCACCGTCTTCACGCCCGGCTCCCTCAACAACGAGATCGGGCTGCCGCTGACCGCGCTCACCGCCACCGAGGAGACGAAGTTCCTCGTGCTGGAGATGGGGGCGCGGGGCATCGGCCACATCCGCTACCTCACCGGACTGACCCCGCCGAGGATCGGCCTCGTGCTGAACGTCGGCTCCGCGCACATCGGCGAGTTCGGCGGCCGCGAGCAGATCGCCCAGGCCAAGGGCGAGCTCGTGGAGTCGCTGCCGCCGGCCGAGGAGGGGGGCGTCGCGATCCTCAACGCGGACGACCCCTACGTCCGTGCCATGGCCACCCGTACGAAGGCGAAGGTGATCTTTTTCGGAGAGTCCGGCGAAGCGGACGTCTCCGCCGAGAACGTGCGACTCACGGACAGCGGACAGCCCTCCTTCAGGCTTCACACACCCTCCGGTGCAAGTGATGTGACCATGCGCCTGTACGGTGAGCATCACGTGTCGAACGCGCTCGCCGCGGCCGCCGTCGCCCACGAGCTGGGCATGTCCGCAGACGAGATCGCCCGCGCGCTCTCCGAGGCGGGCTCCCTCTCCCGCTGGCGCATGGAGGTCACCGAGCGACCGGACGGCGTGACGGTCGTCAACGACGCCTACAACGCGAACCCCGAGTCCATGAAGGCCGCGCTGCGTGCGCTGGCGGCCATGGGTGAAGCCTCACGGGCACGAGGGGGACGCACGTGGGCGGTGCTCGGCAAGATGGCCGAGCTCGGGGACGAGGCGCTCGCCGAGCACGACGCGGTCGGACGGCTCGCCGTCCGGCTCAACGTCAGCAAGCTCGTCGCGGTCGGGGGCAGGGAAGCCGCCTGGCTGCAACTGGGCGCATATAACGAGGGTTCGTGGGGTGAGGAGTCGGTGCACGTGTCCGACGCACAGGCGGCGGTCGACCTGTTGCGCAGCGAATTGCGCCCGGGGGATGTCGTACTCGTGAAGGCGTCCCGTTCGGTCGGGCTCGAGAGCGTGGCGCAGGCGCTGCTCGAGACCGGTGCCGAGGGTGAGGTCGCCGCCCGATGATGAATCAGATCCTGTTCGCAGGAGTCATTGGCCTCTTCCTGACGCTGGTCGGCACGCCGCTGCTGATCAAGCTGCTCGCCCGCAAGGGATACGGGCAGTACATCCGTGACGACGGCCCGCGCGAGCACGCCAGCAAGCGCGGTACGCCGACGATGGGCGGCATCGCCTTCATCCTGGCGACGGTCGCCGCCTACTTCCTGTCCAAGGTGATCACCGGCAAACCCCCGACGTTCTCGGGTCTGTTGGTGCTCGGCCTCATGGTGGGCATGGGCCTGGTCGGCTTCCTCGACGACTACATCAAGATCGTCAAGCGGCGCTCGCTCGGTCTGCGGGCCAAGGCGAAGATGGCCGGCCAGCTGATCGTCGGCATCGCCTTCGCGGTGCTCTCGCTGCAGTTCGCGGACTCCCGCGGCAACACCCCGGCCTCCACGAAGCTGTCGTTCATCACGGACTTCGGCTGGACCATCGGCCCGGTGCTGTTCGTGCTCTGGGCGCTGTTCATGATCCTCGCGATGTCGAACGGCGTGAACCTGACCGACGGTCTGGACGGCCTGGCCACCGGTGCCTCCGTGCTCGTCTTCGGCGCCTACACCTTCATCGGCGTCTGGCAGTTCCAGGAGTCCTGCGCCAACGGCGAGACGCTGACCAACCCGGGCGCCTGCTACGAGGTGCGCGACCCGCTCGACCTCGCCGTGGTCTCCGCCGCGCTGATGGGTTCCTGCCTCGGCTTCCTGTGGTGGAACACCTCCCCGGCCAAGATCTTCATGGGCGACACCGGTTCGCTGGCGCTCGGCGGCGTGCTCGCGGGTCTCGCGATCTGCTCGCGCACCGAGCTGCTGCTCGCCATCCTCGGCGGCCTGTTCGTCCTCATCACGATGTCGGTGGTCATCCAGGTCGGTTCGTTCCGGCTCACCGGTAAGCGGGTCTTCCGGATGGCGCCGCTCCAGCACCACTTCGAACTCAAAGGCTGGTCCGAGGTCCTTGTGGTGGTCCGCTTCTGGATCATCCAGGGCATCTGCGTGATCGTCGGACTCGGCCTCTTCTACGCGGGATGGGCAGCGGACAAGTGACCGACTGGCAGGGCAAGCACGTCACCGTCGCGGGGCTCGGCGTCTCCGGCGTCCCGGCGGCCAAGGCGCTCCACGGACTCGGCGCGAAGGTCACCGTCGTCAACGACGGCGACGACGCCCGCGCCCGCGAGCAGGCCGCGGAACTGGAGGCGCTCGGCGTCACCGTCCGCCTCGGGGACGGCGCCACCCTGCCCGACGGCACCGAACTGATCGTCACCGCGCCCGGCTGGAAGCCGGACAAGCCGCTGTTCGCGGCGGCGGACGCGGCCGGGGTGCCGGTGTGGGGCGACGTCGAACTCGCCTGGCGGCTCAGGAAGCCAGGGGCGGCGGACTGGCTCGCGGTCACCGGCACCAACGGCAAGACCACCACCGTGCAGATGCTCGCCTCCATCCTGGAGGCGGCAGGCCTGCGCACCGCCGCCGTCGGCAACATCGGCGTCTCCCTCCTCGACGCGGTCCTCGGCGACGAGGAGTACGACGTGCTCGCCGTGGAGCTGTCCAGCTACCAGCTCCACTGGGCGCCCTCCCTGCGCGCCCACTCCGCCGCCGTCCTCAACCTGGCGCCCGACCACCTCGACTGGCACGGCTCCATGGAGGCGTACGCCAGGGACAAGGGCCGTGTCTACGAGGGAAACCGGATCGCCTGCGTCTACAACGTGGCCGACAAGGCCACCGAGGACCTGGTCCGTGAGGCCGACGTGGAGGAGGGCTGCCGGGCGGTCGGCTTCACCCTCGGCGCCCCGGGTCCCTCCCAACTCGGCGTCGTGGAGGGCCTGCTGGTCGACCGCGCCTTCGTGGAGAACCGGCACAGGAACGCCCAGGAGCTCGCCGAGGTCTCCGACGTGAAGCCGGCGGCCCCGCACAACATCGCCAACGCCCTCGCCGCGGCGGCCCTCGCGCGCGCCTACGGGGTGCCCGCGAGCGCCGTACGGGACGGTCTGCGGAACTTCACCCCGGACGCCCACCGCATCGCGCACGTGGCCGACGTGGACGGCGTGGCCTGGGTCGACGACTCCAAGGCCACCAACACCCACGCCGCGCAGGCCTCGTTGGCCGCGTACGACTCCGTGGTGTGGATCGCGGGCGGACTCGCCAAGGGCGCCACCTTCGACGAACTCGTCGCCGCGTCGGCGAAGCGGCTGCGCGGCGCCGTGCTGATCGGCCGGGACCGCGCCCTGATCCGCGAAGCCCTCGCGCGACACGCCCCCGAAGTCCCCGTGGTCGACCTCGAGCGGACCGACACTGGGGCGATGCTCCAGGCCGTCCAGGAGGCGCGGCGGCTGGCACGCCCCGGTGACACGGTGCTGCTGGCCCCGGCCTGCGCCTCGATGGACATGTTCGCCAACTACAACAAGCGCGGTGACGCGTTCGCACAGGCGGTGCGCGAGCTCGGCGCCTGACCCCGGCCGCCCCGGCGCCGGGCGACCCTGGGAGGGACGCGTGGGACCGTCCGAGACCTGTTGGCCGGCGTACCGCGGAGGTCGTGATGTCCAGTAGCCGTACCGGCCGGCCGCCCGTCCAGCGGGCCGCCCGGCGCCCCGTCGTGCCCCGCCCCCCGCGCGAGAATCCCCTGCGCACCCTGGTGACCCGGGCGCGCAGGGCCTGGGACCGGCCGCTGACCGCGTACTACGTCATCCTCGGCGGCAGCCTGCTGATCACCGTGCTGGGCCTGGTGATGGTCTACTCGGCCTCCCAGATCACGGCGCTGCAGATGTCGCTGCCCGGCTCGTACTTCTTCCGCAAGCAGCTGCTGGCCGCCGTGATCGGCGCCGTGCTGCTGCTGGTGGCCTCCCGGATGCCGGTGAAGCTGCACCGGGCGCTCGCCTACCCCATCCTCGCGGGGGCCGTCGTCCTGATGGCCCTGGTGCAGGTGCCGGGGATAGGGGTCGCGGTCAACGGCAACCAGAACTGGATCGCCCTCGGCGGCTCCTTCCAGCTCCAGCCCAGCGAGTTCGGCAAGCTGGCGCTGGTGCTGTGGGGCGCCGACCTGCTCGCCCGCAAACAGGACAAGCGGCTGCTGGCCCAGTGGAAGCACATGCTGGTGCCGCTGGTGCCGGCCGCGTTCATGCTGCTCGGGCTGATCATGCTCGGCGGCGACATGGGCACCGCCATCATCCTCACCGCGATCCTCTTCGGCCTGCTGTGGCTGGCGGGGGCGCCGACCCGGCTGTTCGCCGGGGTGCTGGCGGTCGCCGTGGTGCTCGCCGCGATCCTCATCCGCACCAGCGAGAACCGCATGGCCCGGCTCGCCTGTCTCGGCGCCACCGAGCCGCAGACCGGTCCGGTCGACTGCTGGCAGGCCGTGCACGGCATCTACGCCCTGGCGTCCGGCGGGATCTTCGGCTCCGGACTCGGTGCGAGTCTGGAGAAGTGGGGCGAACTGCCCGAAGCGCACACGGACTTCATCTTCGCCGTCACCGGTGAGGAACTGGGCCTGGCGGGGACGCTGTCGGTGCTCGCCCTGTTCGCCGCTCTAGGCTATGCGGGTATCCGCGTGGCCGGACGCACGGAGGACCCCTTCGTCAGGTATGCCGCGGGAGGCGTGACCACCTGGATCACGGCGCAGGCCGTGATCAACATCGGTGCGGTGCTCGGCTTGCTGCCGATCGTCGGAGTCCCGCTCCCGCTGTTCTCCTACGGCGGGTCCGCCCTGCTGCCGACCATGTTCGCCGTCGGGCTGCTGATCGCCTTCGCGCGTGAGGACCCCGCAGCGCGGATGGCGCTTGCGATGCGGCAACCCCGCTTTGGTAAAAAGCGGATCAGGGGTTCTCAGCGGCCCCGGAGATGGAACACGATGCGACGGCGTGCCCCGGGGGCGCGTTCGTCCGGAGAGCGGTGAATTTCGGTGCATGTCGTACTCGCCGGCGGAGGAACCGCGGGCCACATCGAGCCCGCGCTCGCCCTCGCGGACGCGCTGCGCAGGCAGGATCCGACCGTGGGCATCACGGCCCTGGGCACGGAGCGAGGCCTGGAGACCCGTCTCGTACCCGAGCGCGGGTACGAACTGGCGCTGATTCCCGCCGTTCCGCTGCCACGCAAGCCGACCCCCGAACTGATCACCGTTCCGGGACGGCTGCGCGGCACCATCAAGGCGGCCGAGCAGATCCTGGAGCGCACCCGGGCCGACGTGGTGGTCGGCTTCGGCGGCTACGTCGCCCTGCCCGGCTACCTCGCGGCCAAGCGGCTCGGCGTGCCGATCGTCATCCACGAGGCCAACGCCCGCCCCGGCCTCGCCAACAAGATCGGTTCCCGGTACGCCGCCCAGGTCGCCGTCGCCACCCCGGACAGCAAGCTGCGCAACGCGCGCTACATCGGCATCCCGCTGCGGCACTCCATCGCCACCCTCGACCGGGCCGCCGTACGCCCCGAGGCGCGCGCCGCGTTCGGCCTCGACCCCAACCTGCCGACCCTGCTGGTCTCGGGCGGTTCGCAGGGCGCCCGCCGGCTCAACGAGGTGGTCCAGCAGGTCGCCCCGTGGCTGCAGCAGGCCGGCATCCAGATCCTGCACGCGGTGGGCCCGAAGAACGAACTGCCGCAGGTGCAGCAGATGCCGGGCATGCCCCCCTACATCCCGGTAAGTTACCTGGACCGGATGGACCTCGCGTACGCCGCGGCCGACATGATGCTCTGCCGCGCGGGCGCGATGACCGTCGCCGAACTCTCCGCCGTCGGGCTCCCGGCCGCCTACGTCCCGCTGCCCATCGGCAACGGCGAACAGCGGCTCAACGCCCAGCCGGTGGTGAAGGCCGGCGGCGGACTGCTGGTCGACGACGCGGACCTCACCCCCGAGTGGGTGCAGCAGAACGTCCTGCCCGTGCTCGCCGACCCGCACCGGCTGTACGAGATGTCCCGCGCCGCGAGCGAGTTCGGCCGCCGGGACGCCGACGACCTGCTCGTCGGCATGGTGCACGAGGCGATCGCCGCCCGTGCCCACAGGTAGAGGCATGTGACGGAAGGCAGGGGACGTGGCCGGATCGACGACCGCCGAGCGCGGCGGACGCAGGCGGGAGTCGTCCGGCCCGCCACCCGTACGAGCCGTACGGCGACGGCGTCTTCGTCTGATCATCGCATCGGCGGTCGTCCTCCTGTTCCTCGGCAGCGGCGCCTTCTGGCTGCTGTACGGCTCCGATCTGGTCCGCGTCGAGCGCGTCTCGGTGTCCGGGACCGCCGTACTGACTCCGGACCAGGTGCGCGAGGCGGCCGACGTGCCGCTCGGGGAACAGCTCGTCTCCGTCGACACCGGGGCCATCGAGAAGCGGGCCGCCGAGGCGCTGCCCCGGATCGACACCATCGACGTGGTCCGCTCCTGGCCCGACGGGATCGAGCTCGAGGTCACCGAACGCACCGCCGTCCTCCTCGTCCACCAGGGCGGCAGGTTCGTCGAAGTGGACGACGACGGCGTCCGGTTCGCCACCGTCGCCGAGGCGCCCGAGGGGGTGCCCGCGCTGGAGATGGACCTCTCCCGTTCCGGTTCCGCGGCGGCCAGCCTCCGGCGCTTCGGCGAGGACCGTCTGGTGCGGGAGGCGGTGCGCGTGGCCGGCTCCGTCCCCGAGTCCCTGGCGTCCGGGACCCGCAGCGTCAAGGTCCGTTCCTACGACGACATCTCGCTGGAACTGGAGGACGGCCGTACCGTCGACTGGGGCAGCAGTGAGCAAGGGGCGCGGAAGGGGCGCGCCCTCACCGCGCTGATGAAAGCGGAGCCCGGCGCACGGCACTTCGACGTCAGCGTTCCCAGCGCCCCCGCGTCATCAGGGAGTTGACGCACATCAGCGCAGGCCAGCACCCTGGTTGGGCAGCGACACGGCTGATCACATAGGGTGAAAAGAAAAACGGGAGGTTCGGCGTGTTCGTTGAACGTGCGCCACGTGTCGACTTAGTGTCCTGTTCAGAAGACTCCAGGGAACAGACACACTGGTAACCCTAAACTTCAACGTTAGGGTTCGGGTCGGCGATACGGACCGTCCCATTCGGCATCAGTCGTCGGGTCGCGGGGCAGCAGGTGCTCCGGCGCTCCGGCGACACGTAACTCGAGGCGAGAGGCCTTCGACGTGGCAGCACCGCAGAACTACCTCGCAGTCATCAAAGTCATCGGTGTCGGCGGCGGTGGTGTCAATGCCATCAACCGGATGATCGAGGTCGGTCTCAAGGGCGTCGAGTTCATCGCCATCAACACCGACGCGCAGGCGCTGTTGATGAGCGACGCCGACGTCAAGCTCGACGTCGGCCGTGAACTCACCCGCGGACTCGGCGCCGGAGCGAACCCGGCCGTCGGCCGCAAGGCCGCCGAGGACCACCGCGAGGAGATCGAGGAGGTCCTCAAGGGGGCCGACATGGTCTTCGTGACGGCCGGTGAAGGCGGCGGCACCGGCACCGGCGGCGCGCCCGTCGTGGCCAACATCGCCCGTTCCCTCGGTGCTCTCACCATCGGCGTGGTCACGCGCCCGTTCACCTTCGAGGGACGGCGCCGCGCGAACCAGGCCGAGGACGGCATCGCGGAGCTCCGCGAAGAGGTCGACACCCTCATCGTGATCCCCAACGACCGGCTGCTGTCCATCTCCGACCGCCAGGTGTCGGTTCTCGACGCCTTCAAGTCGGCGGACCAGGTCCTGCTCTCCGGCGTGCAGGGCATCACCGACCTCATCACCACCCCCGGCCTCATCAACCTCGACTTCGCCGACGTCAAGTCGGTCATGTCCGAGGCCGGTTCGGCCCTCATGGGCATCGGCTCGGCCCGCGGCGACGACCGCGCGGTGGCCGCGGCCGAGATGGCCATCTCCTCCCCGCTGCTGGAGGCGTCCATCGACGGCGCCCGCGGGGTGCTGCTCTCCATCTCCGGCGGCTCCGACCTCGGCCTGTTCGAGATCAACGAGGCCGCCCAGCTGGTCAGCGAGGCCGCCCACCCGGAGGCCAACATCATCTTCGGCGCGGTGATCGACGACGCCCTCGGTGACGAGGTCCGGGTCACCGTCATCGCCGCCGGCTTCGACGGCGGCCAGCCGCCCGCCAAGCGGGACAACGTCCTCGGCTCCTCCTCGGTCAAGCGCGAGGAGCCCGCCCCGGCCGCCCGGCCGGAGAGCCGCCCCTCCTTCGGCTCGCTCGGCAGCGTCACGCCGAAGGAGGACCCGGAGCCGGCCCCGGCCCCCGAGCCCGTGGCCGACATCCCGGCCGTCCAGCCCCCCGTCCCGCCGTCCCGGAGCTACGACAGCGCGGCCGAGGAACTGGACGTCCCGGACTTCCTGAAGTGATAGGACAGCGCGGACACGTGAGCGGCGCGCACTTCGGCTTCACCGACCGGTGGGGCGGGGTGAGCGCCGCTCCGTATGAGGAGCTCAACCTCGGGGGCGCGGTCGGGGACGACCCCGAAGCCGTGCGCGCCAACCGGGACCTGGCCGCCAAGGCGCTCGGCGTCGACCCGGCCCGCGTGGTCTGGATGAACCAGGTGCACGGGGCCGACGCGGTCGTCGTCGACGAGCCGTGGGGCGACCGTCCCGTGCCCGAGGTGGACGCGATCGTCACCGCGCGGCGCGGACTCGCCCTCGCCGTGCTCACCGCCGACTGCGTGCCGGTGCTGCTGGCCGACCCCGTGGCGGGCGTCGTGGCCGCGGCGCACGCGGGCCGGCCCGGACTGGTCGCCGGCGTGGTCCCGGCCGCCGTACGGGCCATGACCGGTCTGGGCGCGGACCCGGCCCGGATCGTCGCGCGCACCGGACCCGCGGTGTGCGGCCGGTGCTACGAGGTACCCGAGGGGATGCGCGCCGACGTGGCCGCGGCCGAGCCGGCGGCGTACGCCGAGACCGGCTGGGGCACCCCGGCGGTCGACGTCGTCGCGGGTGTGCACGCGCAACTCGAGCGGCTGGGCGTCCTCGCCCGCGAGCGCTCGCCCGTGTGCACACGGGAGTCGGGCGATCACTTCTCGTACCGCCGTGACCGCACCACCGGGCGGCTCGCGGCTTATGTGTGGCTGGACTGATGGGACATGAAGGACCGTAAGGACGAACTCGCAGCGAACCTGGCGAGAGTGGAGGAGCGGATCGCCGCCGCGTGCGACGCGGCCGGTCGCGGCCGTGACGAAGTGACGCTGATCGTGGTCACCAAGACCTGGCCCGCGAGCGACGTGCGCATCCTCTCCGAGCTCGGCGTGCGGCACGTCGCCGAGAACCGCGACCAGGACGCCGCCCCGAAGGCGGCGGCATGCGCGGATCTGCCCCTTGCGTGGCATTTCGTCGGTCAGCTCCAGACCAACAAAGTGCGTTCGGTGGTCGGTTATGCCGATGTCGTGCAGTCCGTCGACCGTGCCCGTCTTGTGTCGGCGCTCTCCAAGGAGGCCGTCCGGGCCGGGCGCGAGGTCGGCTGCCTCATCCAGGTGGCGTTCGACGCCGGCGTCGACGGCCGGGGCGAGCGCGGCGGCGTGGCGCCCCCGGGCGTCGCGGAGCTGGCCGGCCTGGTGGCCGGGGCCGAAGGGCTGCGGCTGGACGGCCTGATGACCGTCGCGCCGCTCACCGGGGAGTACGCCGGCCGTCAACAGGCGGCCTTCGAGCGGTTGATGGATCTGTCGGCCGACCTGCGCCGGACCCATCCGGCTGCGAACATGGTCTCGGCAGGGATGAGCGCGGACCTCGAACAGGCCGTGGCCGCCGGAGCGACACATGTGCGCGTCGGCAGCGCGGTACTCGGAGTCCGCCCCAGGCTCGGGTAACGTCGCCAAGAAGTCGGACCACAGCAGAAAATATGGTCATTTCCGCCCAATGGCGGAGTAAGGACCCAGTGGATCGCGGGCACTTGGCGGTCGTCAGCGGATCCACCACAGAGCGGAGGACTCGAAGCATGGCCGGCGCGATGCGCAAGATGGCGGTCTACCTCGGCCTCGTGGAGGACGATGGGTACGACGGCCGCGGATTCGACCCAGACGACGATTTCGAACCGGAACTCGACCCGGAGCCGGAGCGGGACCACCGGCGGCACGAGTCGTCGCACCAGTCCCACGGCGCACATCAGCCCCAAAGGGACGAAGAGGTACGAGTCGTTCACCCACCCGCGCCCCGCGAACCGGTGTCCCGTTCCGCTTCGCTGCCCGCGGAATCGCCACGCCCGGCGCGGATCGCGCCCGTGGCATCCATCACACAAGAACGCGCCAGCCTGGAGAAGAACGCACCGGTGATCATGCCCAAGGTCGTGTCGGAACGAGAGCCTTACCGGATCACCACGCTCCACCCCCGGACCTACAACGAGGCCCGTACCATCGGGGAACACTTCCGTGAGGGCACTCCGGTGATCATGAATCTGACTGAGATGGATGACACAGACGCGAAGCGACTTGTCGACTTTGCGGCCGGTTTGGTGTTTGGTCTTCACGGCAGTATCGAGCGGGTGACGCAGAAGGTGTTCCTGTTGTCGCCTGCTAACGTCGATGTCACGGCGGAGGACAAGGCCCGCATCGCAGAGGGCGGGTTCTTCAACCAGAGCTGAGACGCAGGACCGGACAAGAGCGGCGCAGGGGAGAGGGAAAAACAGACCATGAGCGTGTTCGCGCAGGTGATCTACATCGCGCTGATGGTGTTCCTCATCGTGCTGATCTTCCGTTTGGTCATGGATTACGTGTTCCAGTTCGCCCGCTCATGGCAACCCGGCAAGGCGATGGTGGTCGTCCTGGAGGCCACCTACACTGTCACCGATCCACCGCTGAAGCTTCTGCGGCGGTTCATCCCGCCGCTGCGTCTCGGGGGCGTGGCGCTCGACCTGTCCTTCTTCGTACTGATGATCATCGTCTACGTCCTCATCTCGATCGTGGGCAATCTCGCGAGGTGACAGTGGACGATACGGTCTTGCCGACTGCCGATGACTACGTTGAGGTGAAGAGATGCCGTTGACCCCCGAGGACGTGCGGAACAAGCAGTTCACGACCGTCCGCCTCCGAGAAGGCTATGACGAGGACGAGGTCGATGCCTTCCTCGACGAGGTCGAAGCCGAACTGACGCGCCTGCTCCGCGAGAACGAGGACCTGCGCGCCAAGCTGGCCGCGGCCACCCGCGCCGCCGCCCAGAACCAGCAGAACATGCGCAAGCCTCCGGAGGGGCCGGACCAGCAGCAACAACAGCAGGGTCCGCCTCCCGGCATGCCGCAGCAGGGCATGCGAGGTCCCGGTGGTCCGGTGCCCGCCGGCATATCGGGCCCGCCGCAGCAGCAGATGGGCGGCCCCATGGGTGGCCCGCCCCAGCTGCCGAGCGGTGCTCCTCAGCTGCCCGCCGGCCCCGGCGGACAGGGCGGCCCGCAGGGTCCCGGCCCCATGGGCCAGGGTCCCGGGCCGATGGGCCAGGGCGGCCCGATGGGCCAGGGCGGCCCGATGCAGGGGCAGATGGGCCCTGGCGGCCCGATGGGCGGTCCCATGGGCGGTCCCGGTCTCCCCGGTCAGGGGGGCCCCGGTGGCGACAGCGCCGCGCGCGTCCTGTCGCTGGCCCAGCAGACCGCCGACCAGGCGATCGCGGAGGCCCGTTCCGAGGCCAACAAGATCGTGGGCGAGGCGCGTTCGCGTGCCGAGGGTCTCGAGCGTGACGCCCGTGCCAAGGCCGACGCCCTGGAGCGGGACGCGCAGGAGAAGCACCGTGTCGCGATGGGCTCCCTGGAGTCCGCCCGCGCCACGCTGGAGCGCAAGGTCGAGGACCTGCGCGGCTTCGAGCGCGAGTACCGCACGCGGCTGAAGTCCTACCTGGAGTCGCAGCTGCGTCAGCTGGAGACGCAGGCGGACGACTCGCTCGCCCCGCCGCGCCAGCCCGCGAGCGCGGCTCCGTCCCTCCCGGCGCCCTCGATGGCCCCGGCCGGCGCGGGTGCCTCGTCCTACGGCAACCAGGGGATGGGCGGCGGCCCCGGCGGCCAGTCCGGCCCGTCGTACGGCGGTCAGCAGCAGATGCAGCCGGCGATGACCCAGCCCATGGCTCCGGTCCGTCCGCAGGGCCCGTCGCCGATGGGCCAGGCGCCCTCGCCGATGCGTGGCTTCCTGATCGACGAGGACGACAACTGACGGCCCCGCGGTCATAGGTACGGCGTAGAAGTCGGCAGCGTTCAGGGCGGGGCCCCGGGTTCACCAACCCGGGGCCCCGCCCTTGTGCTACGCGTGTTCACGTTGTTCGTGCCGTTTGTTCGGATGCGGCGGACATGTCCGACGTGCGCAACGCCGAAGGCCCGGCCCCCGGAGATTTCTCCGCTCGGGGCCGGGCCTTCGGCGTGTGACGGTGGTTACGCCTTGCGCAGGCGGAACGTCAGCGACAGGCCCTCGTCGGTGAACGGGGCGCCGTAGGCGTCGTCCGCCTCGCCCTGGGCGAAGTCCGTGGCGAGCACCTCGTCGGCGATCAGCTCCGCGTGCTCGGTCAGCGCGGCCACCGTGGCGGCGTCGTCCGACGTCCAGCGCAGGGCGATCCGGTCGGCCACGTCCAGGCCGCTGTTCTTGCGGGCCTCCTGGATCAGCCGGATCGCGTCACGGGCCAGACCGGCGCGGCGCAGGTCCTCGGTGATCTCCAGGTCCAGGGCGACCGTGGCGCCCGCGTCGGACGCCACCGACCAGCCCTCGCGCGGGGTTTCCGTGATGATCACCTCGTCCGGGGAGAGGGTGATCGTCTCACCGTCGACCTCCACCGAGGCCGTGCCCTCGCGCAGGGCCAGGGACAGCGCGGCGGCGTCCGCGCCGGCGACCGCCCTGGCCACGTCCTGGACCCGCTTGCCGAACCGCTTGCCGAGCGCGCGGAAGTTGGCCTTGGCGGTGGTGTCCACCAGCGAGCCGCCCACCTCGGACAGCAGCGCCAGCGACTCGACGTTCAGCTCCTCGGTGATCTGCGTGTGCAGCTCCGGGCCGAGGCCGTCGAAGCCGGCCGCCGCGACCAGGGCGCGCCGCAGCGGCTGACGGGTCTTGACGCCCGACTCGGCGCGCGTGGCGCGGCCCAGCTCCACCAGGCGGCGCACCAGCGCCATCTGGCGGGACAGCTCCGGGTCCACGGCGGACAGGTCCGCCTCCGGCCACGAGGACAGGTGCACCGACTCCGGCGCGCCCGGCGTGACGGGGACGACCAGGTCCTGCCAGACCCGCTCGGTGATGAACGGGGTGAGCGGGGCCATGAGCTTCGTCACCGTCTCCACGACCTCGTGCAGGGTGCGCAGCGCGGCCTTGTCGCCCTGCCAGAAGCGGCGGCGGGAGCGGCGGACGTACCAGTTGGACAGGTCGTCGACGAACGCCGACAGCAGCTTGCCGGCCCGCTGGGTGTCGTAGTTCTCCAGCGCCTGGGTCACCTGGTCGGTGAGGGCGTGCAGTTCGGACAGCAGCCAGCGGTCCAGCACCGGACGCTCGGCGGGGGCCGGGTCGGCCTCGCTCGGCGCCCAGTTCGACGTGCGGGCGTACAGGGCCTGGAAGGCGACCGTGTTCCAGTACGTGAGGAGCGTCTTGCGGACGACCTCCTGGATGGTGCCGTGGCCCACGCGGCGGGCCGCCCAGGGGGAACCGCCGGCCGCCATGAACCAGCGGACCGCGTCCGCGCCGTGCTGGTCCATCAGCGGGATCGGCTGCAGGATGTTGCCCAGGTGCTTGGACATCTTGCGGCCGTCCTCGGCGAGGATGTGGCCGAGGCAGACGACGTTCTCGTAGGAGGACTTGTCGAAGACCAGTGTGCCGACCGCCATCAGCGTGTAGAACCAGCCGCGGGTCTGGTCGATGGCCTCGGAGATGAACTGCGCCGGGTACCGGGACTCGAACAGTTCCTTGTTCTTGTACGGGTAGCCCCACTGCGCGAACGGCATGGAGCCCGAGTCGTACCAGGCGTCGATGACCTCGGGGACGCGGGTGGCCGTGGCGCCGCAGCCGTCCTGCGGGCAGGCGAAGGCGACCTCGTCGATGTACGGGCGGTGCGGGTCGAGCCCCGACTGGTCGGCGCCGGTCAGCTCGGTCAGCTCGGTGAGCGAGCCGACGCAGGTGAGGTGGTCGTTCTCGCAGCGCCAGATGGGCAGCGGAGTGCCCCAGTAGCGGTTGCGGGACAGCGCCCAGTCGATGTTGTTGTTCAGCCAGTCGCCGTAGCGGCCGTGCTTGACCGTGTCCGGGAACCAGTTGGTGTTCTCGTTCTCCTGGAGCAGGCGGTCCTTGACGGCGGTGGTGCGGATGTACCACGACGGCTGCGCGTAGTAGAGCAGCGCGGTGTGGCAGCGCCAGCAGTGCGGGTAGCTGTGCTCGTACGGCAGGTGCCGGAACAGCAGACCGCGCTGCTGGAGGTCCTCGGTGAGCTGCTCGTCGGCCTTCTTGAAGAAGACCCCGCCGACCAGCGGCAGGTCCTCCTCGAAGGTGCCGTCGGGGCGGACCGGGTTGACCACGGGCAGGCCGTAGGAGCGGCAGACCCTGAGGTCGTCCTCACCGAAGGCGGGGGACTGGTGGACCAGACCCGTGCCGTCCTCGGTGGTGACGTACTCGGCGTTGACCACGTAGTGGGCCTCGGCGGGGAACTCCACCAGCTCGAAGGGGCGCCGGTACGTCCAGCGCTCCATCTCGGCGCCGGTGAAGGTCTCGCCGGTGGTCTCCCAGCCCTCGCCGAGCGCCTTCTCGACCAGCGGCTCGGCGACGACCAGCTTCTCCTCGCCGTCGGTCGCGACGACGTAGGCGACCTCGGGGTGCGCGGCGACCGCGGTGTTGGACACCAGGGTCCACGGGGTGGTCGTCCACACCAGCAGGGCCGCCTCGCCGGCCAGCGGGCCGGAGGTGAGCGGGAAGCGGACGTAGACCGACGGGTCGACGACCGTCTCGTAGCCCTGCGCCAGCTCGTGGTCGGACAGGCCGGTGCCGCAGCGGGGGCACCAGGGGGCGACGCGGTGGTCCTGGACCAGCAGGCCCTTCTTGAAGATCTCCTTCAGCGACCACCAGACGGACTCGACGTACTCCGGGTCCATGGTGCGGTAGGCCTCGTCGAGGTCGACCCAGTACCCCATGCGGGTCGTCAGCTCGGCGAAGGCGTCGGTGTGCCGGGTCACCGACTCGCGGCACCTGGCGTTGAACTCGGCGATGCCGTACGCCTCGATGTCCTGCTTGCCGGAGAAGCCGAGCTCCTTCTCGACGGCGAGCTCCACCGGGAGGCCGTGGCAGTCCCAGCCGGCCTTGCGGGCCACGTGGTAGCCGCGCATGGTGCGGAAGCGGGGGAAGACGTCCTTGAAGACGCGGGCCTCGATGTGGTGGGCGCCGGGCATGCCGTTGGCGGTGGGCGGACCCTCGTAGAACACCCACTCGGGGCGGCCCTCGGACTGCTCCAGGCTCTTGGCGAAGATCTTCTGCTCGCGCCAGAAGTCGAGCACCGCGTGCTCGAGGGCGGGCAGGTCGACCTGGGCGGGTACCGGGCGGTACGTCGGCGTTGTCATCAGCGGGCTTCCTCCGGCGGACTTGCTGCCTTCCGACCGGAGGGACGAGAGCTGTGTCCTTGCGCCGCCGTCGGCGCGCTCCCGCGGTACCACCCTCCTTGGCCCCCGGTGCGCCGTACGCTCCGGTGAGCCCCCTCATTCGGGTCGCGATGCCGGTTCTACTCGCCACCGCGGTGTGCTGCGGCTTTCTTCCGGCGGCTCCGGGGTGATCTTCACGTCGCGCTCGCCCCCGGGCTCACACCGTCCCCGGGTCGCTCTGGGCTGCGTACGCCGCTACTCGTCCCCATCCACGCTTTTCGCTCCGCCCAGTGTACGGCGCGGCGCGGTGGGCGGCCGACCGCTTTTCCCGGGGCGGTACGCGCGGGGATGCCCCGAATGGCGTAGTACGTCTGTTCGGAGCGACGGGGCGTGTGTGCGGGTGGCATACCCGGCGGGTAGCTGGGCACAACGCATGCAGGTCGCCGCGCGGCGTGAGCGGGGCGAGGGAATCGGGCGGTGTGCCCCGTTGCCGCGGGCCTCGAGTCGATTTATCGTCCCAGCACGATTCGCGCGCAAGATCATAAAATGTGAAGGGGCCGCGGCCATGGTGGCGAAGAAGGGTGCGGCGGCCGAGGCCGCCGGTACGGAGGCCGGTGCGGCCGGGACCGTGTCCGGGACGGCGGCGTCCGGGACGACGGCCTCCAGGAGGGCCACCGCGAAGGCCGCCGGCGAGAAGGCCGCCGGGAGGAAGCCCGCCGGCGAGGAACCGGCGCGGGCCGCCGCCGGCGAGGCGGCGGCCGGAGGTCAGGGGGCGGGCGGCCGTCAGGGCGCTCGTGCGGGGAACGGTGCTGTCAGGACCAGTGGGTCCGCTCAGGATGGGGCCGGGCACAGCGCGGCCGACGACGCGGGCGCGGCCGACGCCGCGGCGCAGACGGGAGTGACGACGGTGGGTGCGAAGAAGACTCCTGGCCCGGCGGCCACAGCGGCGGCGACCGCCGTGCCCAAGGCCCGGCACGGCGCGGTGGAGCCGGGCGAGCTCGCGGTGCGTCCCGGTGAGGAGCCGTGGACCGGGGAAGAGGTCGAGGAGGCGCGGACCGAGCTGATGTCGGAGGTACTGCGGCTGCGCGAGGAGATCAGCTCCTCCGAGCGGTCGCTGGCCGGCCTGATGCGCGACCCCGGCGACGGCGCGGGCCACGACGACGCCGACACCGGCACCAAGAACATCACGCGCGAGCACGAACTGGCCCTCGCCGCGAACGCGCGCGAGATGCTCGACCAGTTCGAGCGGGCGCTCCAGCGGCTCGACGCCGGCACCTACGGCCTGTGCGAGAACTGCGGCGAACCCATCGGGAAGGCCCGGATGCAGGCCTTCCCGAGGGCCACCCTGTGCGTCGGGTGCAAGCAGAAGCAGGAGCGCCGGTACTGAGGGGCGGCCGCGCAGGTCGTGCCGTACCCTCGTCCTCAGTCAAGGACCTAGGCTGAGGGACTCACGTGGCAGAGGCGGAGCGCATCATCGGTACGCCGGACACTCCGGACGCGGACCGGGACGGGCAGGACCGGGACGGAGAGGACCGGGACCTGCGGGACCGGGACGGCCGGGAGCCGGCCGGTGCCGCCGACGGTGCGGAGGCGGAGCGGCCGCGCGGCAAGCGGCGGATCGCCGTGCTGTTCGCCGTGGCCGCCGTCGCCTACGCCTTCGACCTGGTCAGCAAGATGATCGTGGTCGCCAAGCTGGAGCACCACGAGCCGATCGAGGTCATCGGCGACTGGCTGCGCTTCGAGGCGATCCGCAACGCGGGCGCGGCCTTCGGCTTCGGCGAGGCGTTCACGGTGATCTTCACGGTCATCGCGGCGGCGGTGATCGTGGTGATCTTCCGCCTGGCCCGCAAGCTCTACAGCCTGCCCTGGGCGATCGCGCTCGGCCTGCTCCTCGGCGGCGCCCTCGGCAACCTCACCGACCGGATCTTCCGCTCGCCGGGCGTCTTCGAGGGCGCGGTCGTCGACTTCATCGCGCCCAAGCACTTCGCCGTGTTCAACCTGGCCGACTCGGCCATCGTGTGCGGCGGCATCCTGATCGTGCTGCTGTCGTTCCGGGGTCTCGACCCGGACGGCACGGTCCACAAGGACTGAGGACCCCGTCACTCCCGTGCGGGAGTGACGGACCCGTCCGGCATACTCGACGGGTGAGCACGATTCCCGAGATCCGTACCCTGCCCGTGCCCGACGGCCTGGAGGGCGAGCGCGTCGACGCCGCCATCTCCCGCATGTTCGGCTTCTCCCGCACCAAGGCGGCCGAGCTCGCCGCCGCGGGGAAGGTCACGGTCGACGGGTCGGTGGTCGGCAAGTCCGAGCGGGTCAGCGGCGGCGCCTGGCTCGAGGTGGAGATGCCGCAGGCGCCCGCCCCGGTGCAGGTCGTCGCCGAGCCGGTCGAGGGCATGGAGATCGTGCACGACGACGACGACGTGGTCGTGATCGTCAAGCCCGTCGGCGTCGCCGCCCACCCCTCCCCGGGCTGGACCGGCCCGACCGTGATCGGCGGTCTCGCCGCCGCCGGCTTCCGCGTCTCGACCTCCGGCGCCGCCGAGCGCCAGGGCATCGTGCACCGCCTCGACGTCGGCACCTCCGGCCTGATGGTGGTCGCCAAGTCCGAGTACGCGTACACGTCGCTGAAGCGCCAGTTCAAGGAGCGCACGGTCGACAAGCGCTACCACACGCTGGTGCAGGGCCACCCCGACCCGACCAGCGGCACCATCGACGCCCCCATCGGCCGCCACCCGCAGCACGACTACAAATGGGCGGTCACCGCCGACGGCAAGCCGTCCGTCACCCACTACGACCTGATCGAGGCGTTCCGTGCCGCGTCCCTGCTGGACGTGAAGCTGGAGACCGGCCGCACCCACCAGATCCGCGTGCACATGGCCGCCCACCGCCACCCCTGCGTCGGTGACCTGACCTACGGCGCCGACCCCACCCTCGCGAAGCGGCTGAAGCTGACCCGGCAGTGGCTGCACGCCGTACGCCTCGGCTTCGAGCACCCCGGCGACGGCCGGTGGGCCGAGTTCTCCTGCGACTACCCGGACGACCTGCGGCAGGCCCTCGACCGGGTCCGCGAGGAGACGTACGCATGAGCCCGGCGGTCACGGTCCGGGGCGCGGAGGACCCCGCCGACCGCGAGGCCTGCTTCGCGGTCCGCAAGGAGGTCTTCGTCGCCGAGCAGGGCGTGCCCGAGGACATCGAGTACGACGCCCACGACGCGGACGCCGTGCACCTGCTCGCGGTCGCGGACGACGGCACCCCGCTCGGCACCGCCCGGCTGCTGCACGGCGCCGCCGCGGCGGCGAAGAACGGCGGGGACCCGTCGGCCGGCTCGCTCGGCCGGCTCGCGGTCCTGCGGCGGGCGCGCGGTCTCGGGGTCGGCGCGGCGCTCGTGCGGGCCGTCGAGGAGGCGGCCCGGGAGCGCGGCCTCACCGGCGTCGGCCTGCACGCGCAGACCCACGCCCTCGGCTTCTACGAGCGGCTCGGCTACGCGGCCCACGGGCCGGAGTTCCCGGACGCGGGTATGCCGCACCGGGCCATGCGGCGCGCCCTGTAGCCGGGCCCGGGCGGGCGCGCCGGCGGGCGGGGCGCGTGGCAGGCTGGAGACTGCCTGACCGACCGTCCGACCCCCGGGAGCGGTGACCGTGGATCAGCTGGCCCTGCTGTTCGTGCTGTTGCTCGGGGCGGTCGTGAGCGTCCCCGTGGGGGAGCGGCTGAAGCTGCCGGCGCCGGTGCTGATGACGGTGTTCGGGATCGTCCTGGCGCTGCTGGAGTTCGTGCCGAACGTCGACGTCCCGCCGGAACTGATCCTGCCACTGCTGCTGCCGCCCCTGCTCTACGCCGCCGTGCGCCGCACCTCCTGGCGCCAGTTCGCGGCCAACGTCCGGCCGATCCTGCTGCTGGCCGTGGCGCTGGTCTTCGTCACCGCCTTCTGCGTCGCCGTCGTCGCCCACGCGATCGTGCCGGGGCTGCCGCTGGCCGCCGCCGTCGCCCTGGGCGCGCTGGTCGCGCCGCCCGACCCGGTCGCGGCGACCGCCGTCGCGGGCAAGCTGGGGCTGCCCCGCCGGCTGGTGTCCATCCTGGAGGGCGAGGGGCTGTTCAACGACGTCACGGCGATCGTGCTGTACCACGTGGCCGTGACCGCCGCCGTGAGCGGCACCTTCTCGCCCTGGTCGGCCGGGCTCGACCTGATCCTGTCGGCGGTGGTGGCGATCGCCGTCGGGCTGGTGCTCGGCTGGGCCACCAACAAGGCGATGGACCTGCTCGGCGACCCCACCCTCCAGGTCGCCCTGACCCTGCTGGTGCCGTTCGCCGCGTACGTCCTCGCGGAGGAGCTGCACGGCTCGGGCGTCCTCGGGGTGCTGGTCACCGCGCTGTTCCTGATGGAGTACGCCACCAGCGCCGACGACGTGATGGCGCGGCTCGCCGGGCACACCTTCTGGGACATCGTGGACACCCTCGTCACCGGTGTGGCGTTCGGGCTGGTCGGCCTGGAGCTGCACAACGCGGTCAAGGCCGCGGCCGGTCACTGGGGCGAGCTGCTGGGCTGGTCGGGGATGGTCGTCGGGGTGGTCGTGCTGGTCCGGCTGGCGTGGCTGCTGCCGGCCACCTGGCTGACCAAGCGGCTGCACACCGAGCGGGACGTCGGCGAGGAGATCCCGCTGAGCTGGCGCGAGACCGTGGTGATGTGGTGGTCCGGGATGCGCGGGGTGGCGTCCGTCGCACTGGCCCTCGCCATCCCGCTGGAGACCGACTCCGGGGGCGGCTTCCCCGCCCGCGCGGAGATCGTCTTCATTGCGTTCGGCGTGGTGCTGGGGACGCTGCTGGTGCAGGGGCTGACGCTGCCGTGGCTGGTGGGCAAGCTGGGGGTGCGCGGCGACACCGGGCGGGAGAAGGAGCTGGAGCGCCGGCTCGCGGTCCGGGCCGCGAAGGCCGCCAGGCGCAGGCTGCGGGAGATCGAGGACGCCGAGGACCTGCCGGAGGAACTGTCCGAGCAGTTGCTGCGCAGGGCGTTCGACGTGGGGGTGCGGATCAGCCCGGACATGGCGGACGACGAGCGGCGCGAGGCGGTCCGGCAGCGGGCCGGGCGGCTGAAGCGGGTCCGGCGCATCGAGCAGGAGATGCTGAGCGCCGCCCGGCACGAGGTGCTCGCCGCGCGCAGCGAGCCGGGCGCCGACCCCGAGGTGGTGGACCGGGTGCTGCGTCATCTGGACGTGCGCAGTCTGCGCTGAGCGCCGCCGCGTTGCCGCCGCCCCCCGCTTCCCGCTCCGTAGGGTCGGGGCATGACACGCAATGTTGTGATCAGCGGCGGCGGCACCGGCATCGGGCTCGCCACCGCGCAGACGTTCGCCGCCGACGGTGACCGGGTGCTGCTCATCGGGCGGCGCGGTGACGTCCTGGAGCGGGCCCGGGTGCCCGGCGCCCTCGTCCACGCCGCCGATCTGGCCGACCCCGAGGCCGTGCGGGGCGTGTCCGGGTTCGTGGGGCGCGAGTTCGGGGCCGTGGACGTGCTCGTCCACTGCGCGGGCGGCAACGGACTGCTCGAACCGCCGGTGGGCGGCGACGACCCGCTCGACGCCGTCGCCCGCGACTGGACGGTCAACTTCCGGCTCAACGTGCTGACCGCCGTGCTGCTCACCGAGGCGCTGCGGCACCGGCTCGCCGTGCCCGGCGGCCGGGTGCTGTTCCTCAGCTCCATCGCTGCGAGGCGCGGCTCCGGCCGGGTGTCGTACGCGGCGGCCAAGGCGGGGCTGCACCCGTACGCCCACGCCCTGGCCCGGGAGCTGGGGCCGCACGGCATCACCGTGAACGTGGTCGCGCCCGGCTACGTCGAGGACACGCCGTTCTTCGGCGGCGACGGTCTGGACGAGGAGCGGCGGGCGGCGCTGATCGCCGAGACGTCGAACCGGCGCGCGGGCCGCCCCGGTGACGTCGCGGCGACCCTCCACTGGCTCGCCTCGCCCGGCGCCGGGCACATCACCTCGCAGATCGTCCAGGTGAACGGCGGCGCCGAGCGCGGGTGCTGAGGACCGCTCAGCGCTGCCGGGGCGGACGGGTGTGGAGCCGGCGCGTCATCGGCACGCCGTCGTCCGGCGCGCTCTCCCGGCCGGTGCGGGGCGGCGGCACCGCGTGGGCCGTGTTGACCCGGGGCAGGGCGTAGGGGTGCTCGTCGGTCAGGAAGCGCATCATCTGCTCGCGGACCGCGACCCGGACCGTCCAGATGTCGTCCGCGTCCTTGGCCGTCACCAGCGCCCGCACCTCCAGGGTGCTCGGTGTGCTGTCCGTGACGGTCAGGTTGTAGGCGCGGCCGTCCCACTCCGGACACTCCCGCAGGATGTCGCGCAGCTTCTCCCGCATCAGTTCCAGCGGAGCGCTGTGGTCCACGTGCCAGTACACGGTGCCGGTCATCTGCGGGGTGCCGCGCGACCAGTTCTCGAACGGCTTGGAGGTGAAGTACGACACCGGCATGGTGATCCGGCGCTCGTCCCAGGTGCGCACGGTCAGGAAGGTCAGGGTGATCTCCTCCACCGTGCCCCACTCGCCGTCCACCACCACGGTGTCGCCGATGCGCACCATGTCGCCGAACGCGATCTGCAGCCCGGCGAACAGGTTGCCCAGCGTGGACTGGGCGGCCACACCGGCGACGATGCCGAGGATGCCCGCCGAGGCCAGCAGCGAGGCCCCGGCCGCCCGCATCGCGGGGAAGGTGAGCAGCATCGCGGCCACCGCCACCACGCCCACCACCGCCGACACCACCCGGCGGATCAGCGTCACCTGGGTGCGCACCCGGCGCACCCGGGCCGGGTTGCGCTCCCGGTGGTGGCTGGCGTACCGGGTGTACGAGGTCTCCACGACCGCGGCGGCGATCCGGATCGTCAGCCAGGCGGCCGAGCCGATCAGCACCAGGGTCAGCACCCGGCCGACGGCCACCTCGTGGGAGGTCAGCAGCCGCGCCTCGTCGTAGGAGCCTCTGAGCAGGGCGGCGCAGAGCAGCAGCTGGTAGGGGACGCGGGCCCGGCGCAGCAGGCCCCACAGCGGTGTCTCGTGGTGGCGGTCGTCGGCCTTCCGCAGCAGCCGGTCGGTGGCCCAGCCGAGCAGCAGCGTCAGCGCCACCGAGCCGCCGACCACGATCAGCGGGCGCAGCACGTCTTCCATGCTCCCGAACCTAACCGGCCCGCACGGGCATGAACATGTGACTTCCGCCCGCTCCGGGGTAGTGCCGCCCGCGGGCTCCGTCACACCCGGCTGGCACCATGGGCGGCATGAACATCATGCTCTTTCACTCGGCCTACGGACTGCGCCCCGCGGTGCACCGGGCCGCGGACCGGCTGCGCGCGGCCGGCCACGAGGTGTGGACGCCCGATCTCTTCGAGGGGCGCACGTTCGACACGGCCGAGGAGGGCATGGCCTACCGGGAGGAGACCGGGAAGGACGAACTGCTGAGGCGGGCCGTCCTGGCGGCCGCGCCCTACTCGGAGCGCGGTCTGGTGTACGCCGGGTTCTCCTTCGGCGCCTCGGTGGCGCAGACGCTGGCCCTGGGCGACGACAAGGCGCGCGGCCTGCTGCTCCTGCACGGCACCTCCGACATCGCGGAGAACGCCACGTGCGACGGGCTGCCGGTGCAGCTGCACGTCGCCGAGCCCGACCCGTTCGAGACCGACGACTGGCTCACCGCCTGGTACCTGCGGATGGGCCGGGCCGGGGCCGACGTGGAGGTCCACCGGTACGCGGGCGCCGGACACCTCTACACCGACCCCGGCCTGCCCGACCACGACGAGGAGGCCGCCGAGGCCACCTGGCGGGTGGCGCTCGGCTTCCTCGGCGCGCTGGAGGAGGACGGGGAGGACGCGGACTGATCCGTGCCGGGGAGGCGGCGGTCAGACGGGCGCGTCGGCCCGCTCGATCCTCTGGGTGCCGCTGCGGGTGCGGTAGGAGCGGGCCCAGGCCGCGGAGGCGTCCGCCCGCGTGCGGTCGGACAGCACGTAGTAGTCCATCTGCGCCCGCTCGGCGGTGAGGTCCAGCACCCCGAAGCCGTGCCGGTCGGTGTCCACCCAGTGCACGTGCCGGTTGGCGGCCCGGATCAGCGGGGCGGCGACGGCGGAGACCGAGCCCTCGGAGACCTTCAGGATGTCGTCGAGGTTGTCGGAGGTGACCGAGGTGACCACGAACTCCGTGGCGGCGGACGCCGACAGCGGATAGGTGCCGGCGTTCACCGGTACGTCGTTCGCCCACGCCATGTGGATGTCGCCGGTGAGGAAGACCGTGTTGCGGATGGCGTCGCCGCGCAGATGGGCGAGGAGCTCGCGGCGGTCCGCGGTGTAGCCGTCCCACTGGTCGGTGTTGAGGGCGAGCCCCTCCTGCGGCAGGCCGAGCAGCTTCGCGAGCGGCTTCAGCAGGCTCGCGGGCAGGGAGCCCAGCGCGAACGGCGAGATCATCACCGAGGTGCCGACCAGCCGCCAGGTGGTGTCCGACGCCGACAGGCCCGCCTTCAGCCAGTCGAGCTGGGCGCGGCCGGTGAGGGTGCGGCCGGGGTCGTCGACGTCGCCGTCGCCGAGCGGGACCTGCCGCGACCGGAAGGAGCGCAGGTCCAGCAGCGACAGGTCGGCGAGCCTGCCGAAGCGCAGCCGGCGGTAGGTGGTGCCCTCGACCGCCGGGCGGACCGGCATCCACTCGAAGTACGCCTGCCTGGCGGCGGCCTGGCGGGCGGCCCAGGCGCCCTCCGCGCCCTCGGTGTGGTTCTCCGCGCCCTGGGACCAGGCGTCGTTGGCGAACTCGTGGTCGTCCCAGATGGCGATCGCCGGGGCGGCGGCGTGCAGCGCCTGGAGGTCGGGGTCGGTCTTGTAGCGGGCGTGCCGGGCCCGGTAGTCGGCGAGGGTGACGATCTCGTGGGCGGGGGAGTGCGGGCGGACGACCGTGCCGCGGGTGCCGTAGTCGCCGGTGCCGTACTCGTAGATGTAGTCGCCCAGATGGAGCCAGGCGTCCAGGTCGCCGCGGGCCGCGAGGTGGCGGTACGCCGCGAAGTGCCCGGCCTCCCAGTTGGCGCAGGAGACCACCCCGAGGCGCAGTCCGGTCACGGCGGCGTCGGCGGCGGGCGCCGTGCGGGTGCGGGCCGCGGGGGAGTCGGCGCCGCCGGCGGAGAAGCGGAACCAGTAGTCGGTGGCGGGCCGCAGGCCGCGGACGTCCGCCTTGACGGTGTGGTCGGAGGCGGCGGTGGCGAGGACCGAGCCCCGCGCGACGACGTCGGTGAACGCCCGGTCGCGGGCGACGGTCCAGCGCACCTCGGTGTCGGGGCCGGCGCCGGAGCCCGGGAGGGCGTCCGGCGTGGGCGTCACCCGGGTCCACAGCAGCACGCCGTCCGGCAGCGGGTCGCCGGAGGCGACGCCGTGCAGGAAGGCGGGGGCCTGCCGGGCGGCGCGGGCGGGCAGCGCGGCGGCGAGCGGGCCGGCCAGCACCGCGCCGGCGGCGGCCGCCTTGACGACCGTACGGCGGCGCGGGGTGAGGGGGGCGGTGTCCGCGGTGGCGGGGACGGCGCTCTCGGTTGATCTGTGTCGACTGGTCACAGCCGAACAGGTTACTGACATGTACATGCGGAAGCGGGCGAACCCGGGAAAAGTTCGCCCGCTCTTCAGCCGGCCGTCGGCCTTCCGCGTCAGCCCTTCAGCGCCTTGTCGACCGCCGTGGTGAACTCGGCCGCCGTCATGGGCGCGTTCTGCCCGTCGGAGCCGGTGACCTTCTTGCCGTCCATCTTCACCGTCGGCGTGCCCTGGACGTCGCTGCTGTCGAACTTGTCCGACATCTCCAGCGCCCAGCGGTCGAAGGTGCCGTCCTTCACGTCCGCCTGGAACTCCTTGTTGTTCTTCAGGGCGTCCACCGTGTCGGCGATCTCGATCAGGTAGGCGTCGTCCGCGAACTTGTCGTCCGTCTCCTCGGGGTGGAACTCCGCCGAGTAGAGCGCCGCCTTGTACGCCAGGAACGCCTCGGGGCTGACGTCCAGCGCGGCGCCCAGCGCGCTCAGCGCGTTCTTCGAGCCCTCGCCGGTGAGGTTGCGGTCCAGGAAGGAGGCGCCTATGAACTGCACCTTGTACTTGCCCTCCTCGACGTCCTTCTCGATCGTCTCGCCGACGGCCTGCTCGAAGGAGGCGCAGATCGGGCAGCGCGGGTCCTCGTACACCTCGAGGGTCTTCTTCGCGTCGGCCTTGCCGATGACGACGGTCGTGCCGTCCTTGCCGCTGGTGTTCGCGGGCTTGACCAGCTCGGCGTCCTTCGCGGCCTCCCAGTGGTCCGGCTTGTTCGCCTGGACCACCGCGTAGCCGATGCCGCCGGCCGCGGCCAGCACACCGACCACCGTCGCGGCGACGACGAGCTGCCGCTTGACCTTCGACTTCTTCGCCTGGCGCTCGCGCTCCTGGCGCAGCCGCTCGCGCGCCGCCGTCTTGGCCGCCTGGCTGTTCCGCTTGCTCATGGTGATGTCTCCACAGGGGACGCACACGGTCGTGTGCTCGGTTCGTACGGGGGGGGGGACTGCTGGTGCTCGGACGACCGCCCGGGGCGCGACCGGCCTCAGACGGCGAGGGGGCACGGCGGTCCGCGCCGTCCCAGGGAGTGCGCGAGGAGCAGGGTGCGCGCCACGGCGGCGCGGTGCGGGGTGCGGACCGGGCGGCCCGTCTTCGGCGCCCGGCGCACGGTCACCACCGCGACGGCCAGCAGCAGCGGACGGACCGCGGTCGAGGCCGTGGCCGCGACCGCGCTCAGCAGCTGGGCCAGCGCCCGCTCCCCGCGGCGCAGCCATGCGGCGGCGAACAGGCCGACCCCGATGTGCGCGCCCAGCAGCAGCCAGGCGGTCGCCGGGCCGGCCTCGGCCAGCACCGCCGCCACCTGGTCGCCGCCCTCCGCGGTGTGCCCGGTGACCCGGGCCAGCGGCGCGCCCACACCGGTGCCGTCGCCGCACAGCACGTCGAACCCGACGGAGCGCAGCGGACCGGCCACCGGGCCGCCCATCCGGCCGTAGCAGACGTGCTGGCCGGTGGTGAAGACCGTGTCGGCGGCCAGCTCCAGCGGGATCAGCAGGGCGGCGATCCGCCCGAAGGAACGCTCCCGTCCGGCGAGCGCGTAGGCCAGGAGGAACACGGCGGCGCCGATCGCGGCCACCGTGTTCAGCGGCAGCGGGGCCCCGGACAGCAGCACGTGCGACGCGGTGCTGAGGGTCACGACGACAGCCGTGAACAGCGTCGCGCGAACGGCTCTGAGCTGGGGTCCGGATATGTCCATGGCGGCTACGAGTGTGGCACGTGCTCCGTTAAGGGGTCCCTAAAGGGGTCCTGTGAATGTGCGGAAGGTCACAGTCCCGGGATCCTGCCGTTGCGGAACAGGTCGAGGAAGATCTGGTGGTCGCGGCGGGCCCGCGCCCCGTAGTCGTGGGCGAAGTCCACCAGCAGCGGCGCCAGCCCGTCCTCGTCGGCCGCGATCGCCGCGTCGATGGCCCGCTCCGTGGAGAACGGCACCAGCGACTCGCCGGAGGTGTCGTCCGCCGCCGCGTGCATCGCCGCCGTCGCCCGGCCCAGGTCGGCGACCACCTGGGCCATCTCCTCCGGGTCGTCGAGGTCGCTCCAGTCCAGGTCCACCGCGTACGGCGAGACCTCGGCGACCAGCTGCCCGGCGCCGTCCAGCTCGGTCCAGCCCAGCCACGGGTCGGCGTGCGCCTGCAGGGCCCGCTGGGAGATCACCGTGCGGTGCCCCTCGTGCAGGAAGTACGCGCGCACCGCCGGGTCCGTGATGTGCCGGGAGACCGCGGGGGTCTGCGCCTGCTTGACGTAGATCACCACGTCGTTCTCCAGGGCGTCGCTGTGCCCCTCCAGCAGGATGTTGTACGACGGCAGCCCGGCCGAGCCGATGCCGATGCCCCGGCGGCCCACGACGTCCTTCACGCGGTAGGAGTCCGGGCGGGCCAGCGAGGAGTCCGGCAGCGTCTCCAGATAACCGTCGAAGGCGGCCAGGACCTTGTAGCGGGTGGCGGCGTCCAGCTCGATCGCGCCGCCGCCGGGCGCGAAACGGCGCTCGAAGTCACGGATCTCGGTCATCGAGTCCAGCAGCGAGAAACGGGTCAGCGAGCGGGCGTCGCGCAGCACGTCCAGCAGCGGCCCCTGCGCGGTGTCCAGGGTGAACGGCGGCACCTCCTCGTCCTTCGCGCCGGTCGCCAGGGCGTGGATCCGCTCCCGGTAGGCGGCCGCGTACACCGACACCAGGCCGGTGATCTGCTCGTCGCTGAGCGCCTTCGCGTAGCCGATCAGCGCCATGGAGGCGGCGAAGCGCCTCAGGTCCCACAGGAAGGGGCCGACGTACGCCTCGTCGAAGTCGTTGACGTTGAACACCAGGCGGCCGTTGGAGTCCATGTACGTGCCGAAGTTCTCCGCGTGCAGGTCGCCGTGGATCCACACGCGCGAGGTGCGCTCGTCCAGGTACGGGCCGCTGTGCGCGTCGGCGCCGTGCCCGGCGTGCTCGGCGGACAGGTCGTGGTAGAAGAGGCTCGCCGTCCCGCGGTAGAACGCGAACGCCGACGCCGCCATCTTCCGGAACTTCACCCGGAACGCGGCCGGGTCGGCGGCCAGGAGCTCGCCGAACGCGGTGTCGAGGACGGCGAGGATCTCCTCGCCGCGGTGCTCGTCGTTGAGCTGCGGGACCGACATCGCTGGGTGCCTCCTGGTGCGGAATCCCGGGGACGGCTGCTCCGTCCCCTGCCTAGGTGTGCTGTGCGGATCATGCCGGGCCCGCGGGCCCTGATCCGGCCCGACCCGGACGAAAGGCCCAACGCGCGGCGGGCCGCGGGAGTGCCCGCGACCCGCCCGGAGGCACGCGGGGACGGGCGTCGGGTGTCAGTGCCGGGGCATAGACTTCGAGGCTGTCCCCGTCCGTCCCTCTGCCGCCCGCAGCACCTGGAGGCCGCACCGTGTCGAAGCCGCCGTTCACGCACCTGCACGTCCACACCCAGTACTCGCTGCTGGACGGTGCCGCGCGGCTGAAGGACATGTTCGACGCCTGCAACGAGATGGGCATGACGCACATCGCCATGTCCGACCACGGCAACCTGCACGGGGCGTACGACTTCTTCCATTCCGCGCAGAAGGCCGGGGTCACCCCGATCATCGGCATCGAGGCGTACGTCGCCCCCGAGTCCCGGCGCAACAAGCGCAAGATCCAGTGGGGCCAGCCGCACCAGAAGCGGGACGACGTCTCCGGTTCCGGCGGCTACACCCACAAGACCATGTGGGCGGTGAACAGCACCGGTCTGCACAACCTCTTCCGGCTCTCCTCCGACGCCTACGCCGAGGGCTGGCTGCAGAAGTGGCCCCGGATGGACAAGGAGACCATCGCCCAGTGGTCGGAGGGCATCGTCGCCTCCACCGGCTGCCCCTCCGGCGAGGTGCAGACCCGGCTGCGCCTCGGCCACTTCGACGAGGCCCTCAAGGCGGCCGCCGACTACCAGGACATCTTCGGCAAGGACCGCTACTTCCTGGAGCTGATGGACCACGGCATCGACATCGAGCACCGGGTCCGCGACGGCCTGCTGGAGATCGGCAAGAAGCTCGGCATCCCCCCGCTGGTCACCAACGACTCGCACTACACCTACGCGCACGAGGCGGCGGCGCACGACGCGCTGCTGTGCATCCAGACCGGCAAGAACCTCTCCGACCCCGACCGCTTCAAGTTCGACGGCACCGGCTACTACCTGAAGTCCACGGAGGAGATGTACGCCATCGACTCCTCGGACGCCTGGCAGCAGGGCTGCGCCAACACCCGGCTGATCGCCGAGATGGTCGACACCACGGGCATGTTCGAAAAGCGCGACCTGATGCCCAAGTTCGACATCCCGGAGGGGTACACGGAGGTCAGCTGGTTCCGCGAGGAAGTCATGCGCGGCATGCACCGCCGCTTCCCGGACGGCATCCCGGACGACCGCATGAAGCAGGTCGAGTACGAGATGGACACCATCATCTCGATGGGCTTCCCGGGCTACTTCCTCGTGGTCGCCGACTTCATCATGTGGGCCAAGAAGCAGGGCATCGCGGTCGGCCCCGGCCGTGGCTCCGCGGCCGGCTCGATCGTCGCCTACGCCCTCGGCATCACCGACCTCGACCCGATCCCGCACGGCCTGATCTTCGAGCGGTTCCTCAACCCCGAGCGCATCTCCATGCCGGATGTCGACATCGACTTCGACGAGCGCCGGCGCGTCGAGGTGATCCGCTACGTGACCGAGAAGTACGGCGCCGACAAGGTCGCCATGATCGGCACCTACGGCACCATCAAGGCGAAGAACGCCATCAAGGACTCCGCGCGCGTGCTGGGCTACCCGTACGCGATGGGCGACCGCATCACCAAGGCGATGCCCGCCGACGTCCTCGGCAAGGGCATCCCGCTGTCCGGCATCACCGACCCGAACCACCCCCGCTACTCGGAGGCGGGCGAGGTCCGGTCGATGTACGAGAACGAGCCGGACGTGAAGAAGGTCATCGACACCGCCAAGGGCGTCGAGGGCCTGGTCCGGCAGATGGGCGTGCACGCGGCCGGCGTGATCATGTCCAGCGAGACCATCACCGACCACGTCCCGGTCTGGGTCCGGCACACCGACGGCGTCACCATCACGCAGTGGGACTACCCGAGCTGCGAGTCGCTCGGCCTGCTGAAGATGGACTTCCTGGGCCTGCGCAACCTCACCATCATGGACGACGCCGTCAAGATGGTGAAGGCGAACAAGGGCATCGACATCGACCTGCTGTCGCTGCCCCTGGACGACCCGACGACCTTCGAACTGCTCCAGCGCGGCGACACCCTCGGCGTCTTCCAGTTCGACGGCGGCCCCATGCGCTCCCTGCTCCGGCTGATGAAGCCGGACAACTTCGAGGACATCTCCGCCGTGTCGGCCCTGTACCGGCCGGGCCCGATGGGCATGAACTCGCACACCAACTACGCGCTGCGCAAGAACGGCCAGCAGGAGATCACCCCGATCCACCCCGAGCTGGAGGAGCCGCTCAAGGAGGTCCTGGACGTCACCTACGGCCTGATCGTCTACCAGGAGCAGGTGCAGAAGGCCGCCCAGATCATCGCCGGCTACTCGCTCGGCGAGGCCGACATCCTCCGCCGCGTGATGGGCAAGAAGAAGCCGGAGGAGCTGGAGAAGAACTTCGTCATCTTCCAGGCCGGCGCCCGCAAGAACGGCTACAGCGACGAGGCGATCCAGGCGCTGTGGGACGTGCTGGTGCCGTTCGCCGGCTACGCCTTCAACAAGGCGCACTCCGCCGCGTACGGCCTGGTGTCCTACTGGACCGCCTACCTCAAGGCGAACCACCCCGCCGAGTACATGGCGGCGCTGCTCACCTCGGTGAAGGACGACAAGGACAAGTCCGCGGTCTACCTCAACGAGTGCCGCCGCATGGGCATCCGGGTGCTCCCGCCGAACGTCAACGAGTCCGAGTCCAACTTCGCCGCGCAGGGCGACGACGTGATCCTCTTCGGCCTCTCCGCGGTGCGCAACGTCGGCACCAACGTCGTGGAGTCGATCATCAAGTGCCGCAAGGCCAAGGGGAAGTACACGTCCTTCCCGGACTACCTCGACAAGGTCGACGCGGTCGTCTGCAACAAGCGCACCACCGAGTCGCTGATCAAGGCCGGCGCCTTCGACTCCCTGGGCCACACCCGCAAGGGCCTCACCGCCCAGTACGAGCCGATGATCGACAACGTGGTGGCGGTCAAGCGCAAGGAGGCCGAGGGACAGTTCGACCTCTTCGGCGGCATGGGCGAGGAGGAGAGCGACGAGCCCGGCTTCGGCCTCGACGTGCAGTTCACCGACGAGGAGTGGGACAAGACGTACCTGCTCGCGCAGGAGCGCGAGATGCTCGGCCTGTACGTCTCCGACCACCCGCTGTTCGGACTGGAGCACGTGCTGTCCGACAAGGCCGACGCGGGCATCTCCCAGCTCACCGGCGGTGACTTCGGCGACGGCGCGGTGGTCACCATCGGCGGCATCATCTCCGGCCTCCAGCGCAAGATGACCAAGCAGGGCAACGCCTGGGCGATCGCCACCGTGGAGGACCTCGCGGGCTCCATCGAGTGCATGTTCTTCCCGGCGACCTACCAGCTCGTCTCGACGCAACTGGTCGAGGACGCCGTCGTGTTCGTGAAGGGGCGGCTCGACAAGCGCGAGGACGTGCCCCGGCTGGTCGCCATGGAGCTGATGGTCCCCGACCTGTCCAACGCGGGCGCCAACGCGCCCGTCGTGCTGACCATCCCGGCGACGCGCGTGACCCCGCCCATGGTCAGCCGGCTCGGGGAGATCCTCACCCACCACAAGGGCGACAGCGAGGTCCGCATCAAGCTCCAGGGGCCGACGAGGACGACGGTGCTGCGGCTCGACCGGCACCGGGTCAAGCCCGATCCCGCGCTGTTCGGCGACCTGAAGGTGCTGCTCGGCCCGTCCTGCCTGACCGGTTAGGCGCCGGCCGCCGACGCGCCGGAGGGGCGCACCCGCGCCGGGTGCGCCCCTCTTCCTGTACGGCCGGGCCGCAACGGCCCTTCGCACCGGTGTCAGTTGTGGCCGAAGCGCTTCTGCCGGCCCTTGCCGCGGCCGGCCTCTCCGGGCACGGCCTGCGTGGTGAGCTGCTCGTCCGGGATCTCCAGGGTGGAGGTCTGCGCGGCGCGCGGAGTGCGCTCGGCCTGGGGCTGCTTACGGTCACGGTTCTTGTTCTTGGCCATGGTGGTGCCTCCTGTGGGGACTAGGGGCCAGGGCCGGATTCAGATTCACATAAGCCGATGACCCACGCATGTCGGACAATTACCGTCCGTGACGGGCGTGGTCGGGGGAGGAAGTGTGGAAACGCCACGCCGAAGATCGAGTTCGGGCCGTTAAGACCGGCGGGGTCGGGCAGACTCGAAAGAAGCCCGAAGCCAAACCTCCCGGAAAGAGGGTGGATCGCGTGGACCGCTGCATCGTCCTGGTGGACGCCGGGTATCTGCTGGGGGCCGCCGCCAGTCTCCTCGCCGGGGAGCCCTCGCGGTCCCGCATCACCGTGGACCACGCCGCCCTGATCCAGGGACTGCGTGACCGCGCCGAGGGCGACACGCGCCGGCCGCTGCTGCGCATCTACTGGTTCGACGGCGCCCCCGACCGCGTGCCGCAGCCCGAGCACCGCCGGCTGCGTGTGATGCCCCGGGTCACCGTCCGGCTCGGCGCGCTGACCCGCAGCGACGGGCGCTGGGCGCAGAAGGGCGTGGACGCGGCGATGCACGCCGAACTGACCGAACTCGCCCGCAACCGCGCCTGCTCCGACATCGTCCTGGTCACCGGCGACGGCGATCTGCTGCCGGGCATGATGGCCGCCAAGGAGCACGGCGTCGCCGTGCACCTGTGGGCCGTGCAGGCCGCCGACGGCGACTACAACCAGTCCGAGGACCTGGTCGCCGAGGCCGACGAGCGCCGGGTGCTGGACCGGGCGTGGATCACCCAGGCCGTCCGCGCCAGGGAGATCGGCGGGGTGTGCGCCCCGCCGCCCGTGCCCCGGCCCGAGATCGCCGCGATCCTCTCCGCCCCGCTGCCCGACTCCGCCCTCGCCCCGGCCGCCGAGCGCACCCCGCCCGAGCCGCGCCACCCGGCCGCCGCGCACAACGGCACGGCCGAGCGCGCGCCCGCCGTCAAGGGCGTCCCCACCCCGAAGGACCTGGCCGCGCTGCGCCACCCCGGCCCGCACCAGCCGCAGCAGCCGGCCTCCGCGACCCTGCGCTGGTCCTCCGACAAGGGCTGGGTGGACCGCCCGGTCGCCGAGCCGCCGGAGGCCGCGTCCATGCCGACGCTGGCCCAGCTCACCACGGCCGAGCAGCGCTGGGCCGACCGCGAGGAGGACATCACCACCGTCGGCGGCGACCCGTTCGAGGTGGGCCAGGTCTTCGCCCGCCGCTGGGTGGAACGGCTCGGCGACCAGAGCCACGTCCGGAAGCTGTCCGCCATGTACCCGCGCATCCCGCACCGCATCGACGGCGAGCTGCTGCGCTACGCGGCCCGCTTCGGTCTGCTCGCCCACAAGGACGACCAGATCGACGAACGCGACCGCTACGCCATCCGGGCGGGTTTCTGGCGTGAGCTGGACACCCGCACCGGCACGGAACGGGCCTCCGCGGGGGAGTGAGCGCCCGGCGCCTCCCGTCGCCGGTTCAGCGGGTTCCGCGCCGACCACCGGTGTGCCGACCCGTCAGGCGCCGGGTGCGCGGGGCCGAGGAGGACGGGACCCCGCTGCCCGCCGCCCCGCCCGGTGTTCAGGCGGTCGTTCCGTCCAGGGGGGCGATCCCTCCCCTGATGTCCCGTGCGTCCCCCCGGCCGGGGCGGGGCGGAGGGGTGACCCGAGGGCGGGGGGACGGGGGCGACCCCGTAGGCTCGTCCCTTGTGAGTACGCGCGCGGCACAGGGACATCGGCACGGTGGTGACGTCGTGTGCGCGGTGCGCGGGCTGACCAAGACCTATCCGGCGGTGCGCGGACGGCGCGGGGTCCCGGCGACGCCCGAGGTGCGCGCCACCGACGACGTCGCCCTCGACATCGGGCGCGGTGAGATCTTCGGCCTGCTCGGCCCGAACGGCGCCGGAAAGTCCACCCTCGTACGGCAGATGACCGGCCTGATGCGGCCCGACAGCGGCAGCGTCGAGATCCTCGGCCACGACATCGTCCGCCACCCCGAGCGGGCCTCCCGCATCCTCGCCTACCTCGGGCAGGAGTCCAGCGCCCTGGACGAGCTGACCGTGTCCCTGGCCGCCGAGACCACCGGCCGGCTGCGCGGGCTCGACGCCCGGCGGGCGCGCGCCGAGCGCGACGCCGTGCTCGGCGAGCTGGGGCTCGGCACGATCGCCTCCCGCCCGCTGCGCAGACTCTCCGGGGGCCAGCGCCGGCTCGCCTGCTTCGCCGCCGCGCTGGTGGGGGAGCGGCCCCTGCTGGTGCTCGACGAGCCCACCACCGGCATGGACCCCGTGGCGCGGCGCGCCGTGTGGTCCGCCGTCGACCGGCGGCGCGCGGAGCACGGCACCACGGTGCTGCTGGTCACCCACAACGTCATCGAGGCCGAGACCGTGCTCGACCGGGTCGCCGTGCTCGACCGCGGCCGGGTCATCGCCTGCGACACCCCGGCCGGGCTGAAGGAACAGGTCGCCGGGGAGGTCCGGGTCGAGCTGGTGTGGCGCGAGGCCGCGCCGCTGCACGTGCCCGAGGTGGCCGCGCTGCGCGACCGGGCCGTCGAGTCCGGCCGGCGCTGGACCCTGCGGCTGGCGCCCGAGGAGGCCCGCACCGTCGTCGCCACCGTCACCGGCGGCGCCGCCTTCGCGGCCCTCGACGACTTCACGCTGGCCACGCCCAGCCTGGAGGACGTGTACCTGGCGCTGGGCGGCGCCGTGCGACAGGGACTGGTGAAGGCGTGAGCACACGGGCCGTGTCATCCGTACGGAACGGGGCGACCTCCGGAGCGGCTCCGGACGGATTCCCGAGCGAAGGGGAGCAGCACGACGTGAGTGTCGTACCCGCCGGCGCCCTGCCGGCCGGCGTCCTGACCGCGGAGGAGGAGGCCGTCGCGCCGCGACCCGCCGCGCTCGGCCCCCGTGCGCGGCTGTGGCCGTCCCTGGCGGCCGTGTACCGGGCGCAGCTGTCCCGGGCCCGGGTGGCGCGGATCCCGCTGCTCTTCGTGGCGACCTTCCAGTCGGTCGGGATCATGATCCTGATGCGCGGGGTCGTCGACGGCGGCGGCGAGGCGCGGGCCGTGGTGGCCGGCTCGTCCGTGCTGGTCGTCGCCTTCGTCGCGCTCAACCTGCTCGCGCAGTACTTCGGCCAGCTCCGCGCGAGCGGCGGGCTCGACCACTACGCCACCCTGCCCGTGCCGCCCGCGGCCGTGGTGCTGGGCGCGGCCGGCGCCTACGCGTCGTTCACCGTCCCCGGGACCGTCGTGACCGCCGTCTTCGGATGCGCCCTGTTCGGGCTGCCGCTCGCCCACCTGTGGATCCTGGGCGCGGTCATCCCCCTCGCGGGCGCCGCGCTCGCCGGGCTCGGCGCGGCCCTCGGCCTGCTCGCCCCCCGCCCCGAGCTGGCCACCCTGCTCGGCCAGCTCGGCATGTCCGCGGCGCTGCTGCTCGGCGTGCTGCCGCCGGAGCGGATGCCGGAGGCGGTCCGCCTCGCCCGCGACCTGCTGCCGTCGACGTACGGCGTCGAGGCCTTCGCCCGGACCTTCGCCCCGCACCCCGACTGGGCCCACGTGCTCGGCGACCTCGCCGTGTGCGGAATGGTCGGGGTGATCTCACTGGCCGTGGCGACCTGGGCGTACCGCAGGGCCGCCGTCCGGTGACGCGCCGCACAGCCACGCCTGGCACGATGGCAGGGTGAGCGCACCTCTGACACCCCCGCCACCGCACGACCCCTCCGCGCACCACTCCTCCGCGCACGACCCGTGGCAGCCGCCGTCCGGCGCTCCCGCCGCCGGCGCGCACCGCTACGATGGGAAGCCCGGCGACGCCGCGCACCCCCGGCGGCACGACGAGGACGGCATCGGGACGGCGAAGGAGATCCGGGAGGCGGCCGTGGCGGCCGTGGCGGTGGCGCTCGGCGGAGTGCTGCTCGGGGTGCTGTGGTGGTGGCTGGCGCCGCGCGTGCCGCTGGTGGGCGACGCGTCCGGTGACGCCTGGGTGGTCTATCTCCGGGACTCCGAGGGCGAGCAGAGCATCGGGGTGGACGGCACGTTCACGCTCCTCGCCCTGGCCTGCGGCGCGCTGAGCGCCCTGGCGGTGTTCCTGGTGCGGCGGCGCGGCGGCGTCCCGCTGGTGGTGGCGCTGGCGGTCGGCGGGCTGCTCGGGTCGGTGCTGGCGTGGCGGCTCGGGGTGTGGCTCGGCCCCTCGCAGGACGTGATCGCGCAGGCCAGGAGCGCGGGGAAGGGCGTCACCTTCGACGCCCCGCTGGAGCTGAACGCGAAGGGCGCGCTGCTGGCGTGGCCGTTCGCGGCGCTGGTGTTCCACCTCGGCCTGACGGCGCTGTTCGGGCCGCGCGACCCGGAGGAGTGGCCGCCGCCGAACGCGCAGCAGCCGCAGCGGACCGCGTAAGGGCGCCGCCCGGCACCGCGCCTTCGCCAGGCCGGACCCGTGGTCCGCCGCCGCTCCCTGGTCCGCCGCCTGCGCTCGCGCGTCCGCTTCGCGCTGCCTTCCGCACCCGGCCGAGGGCACGGGTGCCGCCGGCCGCGTACGGAACAGGCCGCGCCGCGGCCTTACGGGCGGCACGCCGCCCCGTGGTGTCCGCGGCCGCGCCCGACCGACGCGCCGTGCGGGGCCGGCGGGGCGCCCTCGCGGGGCCCGGGCGCCCGGTTCGGGCCCGTGCGTGACGTCGTCGGCGGGCCCGGTGGATGCCGTCCGGCTCGACGGGCCGCTGTCGTGAAGGGCTTCGGCGCGCGGAGCGTGTCGCGGTCGCGACGGGTGCGTGTGCCGTCCCGGGTCCGAGGGGAGCGCCGTGCGGGCCCGACGGGACGCCGTCGCCGTGCGTGGGCGTCCCGGTCGCGGGCTCGGGCGTGACGTCGTCGTGCGGGGCCCGCGCACGGGCCGGGGACCGGACGGCGTCGGGCCCCGCCCGGCGCGGGGCCGCGCTACACCCGGCCGATCGGCGCCAGGGTCGCCGACGTCAGGTGCGCCAGGTCGTCGGGGGCGAGTTCGACCTCCAGGCCGCGGCGGCCCGCCGAGACGCAGATCGTCTCGTGCCGGCGCGCGGACTCGTCCAGCACCGTCGGCAGCTTCTTGCGCTGGCCCAGCGGCGAGATGCCGCCCCGCACATAGCCGGTGGTGCGCTCCGCCAGCGCCGGGTCGGCCATCGTCGCCCGCTTGCCGCCGGCCGCCGAGGCGAGCGCCTTGAGGTCCAGTTGGCCCGCGACCGGCACCACCGCCACGGTCAGGGCGCCGTCGACGTCCGCCACCAGCGTCTTGAAGACCCGGCCGGGGGAGACGCCCATCGCCTCGGCGGCCTCCTCGCCGTAGCTCGGGTGGGAGGGGTCGTGGTCGTAGGAGTGCACCGTGAACGGCACCCCGGCCGCGGTGAGCGCCACCGTGGCGGGCGTGCCGCCCGACTGCTGCTTCTTGGACTTCTTGGCCATACCGGTCGCCGCTCCGTAAGCGTCAGTTGAGACTCGTCGGCGCCCGCGTCAGATCCGACGCGGGCAACGACGGAAGATTACGGATGATCGCCGTCTCGGTGCGCAGCAATTTCAGTTCGTCGTGCAGCCGGGACGCGGTGTCCGGCGCCTGGAGGAGCCGCTGCCGGGTCGGTGTGTCCAGCATCATCGCGGCGGCGACCAGGTACGACACCACGCTGGGTTCGTCCGGCAGCTCCGTGTCGGAGGACAGCGACCGCTCCCGCGCCCCGGCCAGCCGCTTCTGGTACTGCCGGAACGCCCGCAGCACGCCCTCCGCGAGCGTCCCCGCCTCCTCGCCCGGGTCCTCCTCCAGCGGCTCCAGACCGGCCGTGAGGAAGGGGCCGGAGGCGTCGACCGACAGCAGCCGCACCCGGGTGGTGCCGGTCGCCAGCACCTCGAAGGTGCCGTCGGGCCGCTCGCGGATCGTCGCCGCGTCGGCGACACAGCCCACCTTGTGGAAGGCGCGCAGCGGGTCCGCGCCGAAGCCGGCCGCCGGGCCCCGCTCGGGCACGGCCGTGGGGTCGGGCAGGCCGGGGGCGCTCGGCGCCACCTCGTGGCCGTCCCGGATCGCCACCACGGCGAACCGCCGTGGCTCGTCCTCCGGGGTCTTCAGCAGCTCGCGCATCATGGCGCGATAACGCTCCTCGAAGACGTTGAGCGGGAGCACGAGCCCCGGGAACAGCACCGTGTTCAGGGGGAAGAGCGGAAGCCGGACGGTGGTCACGTCGCAAGAGCCTAACGGCCGCCGGGGCCCGGCCGTCCGCGCCGTTCGCTCCCCGGACGCCCGGGGACGGCGCTGGAGACGTCCGTTCCGGTCGCTTCGGCGCCCGACGCGACCGCCCGCAGCACGTCCTGACGGACCTCCAGGAACCGCCCCAGCGGGTCGTCCGCGTCCCGGTCCCAGGGGAGGGACGTGGCGTACGGGCCGGTCAGCCGGAACTGCTCCAGAGCGTCCCGCCGGCGCCCCAGCCGGACCAGGACGTAGGCCAGCAGATTGCGCAGCTCGGCCGGCCACGGCTGGGCCGTCGGCAGCCGCGCCGACAGGGCGGCCGCCCGGTCGGCGGCCGCGTCCAGCCGGGCCCGTTCCACGGCCGGGCCGCAGCCGTCGGTGAGGTAGCCGAACGCCGCCCGCAGCGGCAGCGCCTGGGTGAGCGAGCCCTCCGGCGCGTCCTGCGCGGCCGTGTCGGCGAAGTCGAAGCACTCGCGGTGCGAGCCGTGCCAGGAGGACGCCAGGTAGCGCAGGGCCGCCACATGGCAGCCGTGATGGTGCGGGGCGCGCCGCACCGCCGCCTCCCACAGCTCCTCGAAGTAGGTGTGTCCGGCGCGCGCGCCGCGCGCGTGGTCCAGGGCCAGCCGCCACGGCACCGGGTCGCGGTGGTCGGCGCGGGCGGCCGTGGTGATCAGCGGGCTCACCTCGCGCAGCAGCTCGGCGCGGGCCGGCGAGTCCCAGACCCGGTCCACCGCCCGCTGGGCGTCCACCAGCAGCGCGTCCGGGTCGCGCGGGGCGCGGGCCCGCCAGGCGTCCAGCCACTCGGGCCGCGACCGCGCGAACGCGGCCAGTCGGCGCACGTAGCGGTCGCGGTGCTCCCAGGCGGCCTGGCGGCGGGTGGCGACGAGGAGTCCGGCGGCGGGCGCGTGGTCGCCGGCCGCGGCCCCGACCAGCGCCCGGCCCAGGGCGTCGTCCGGCACGTCGAGGAGCACCTCGTCATCGGCGGGCAGCGTGACCGGAGCGGGGGGCGCGGCGCCCGTCCGCTTTCCTCGCACCCGTGACGTGCGGGTGAACGCGTGCAGCAGAGCCATGGTGTCGACCATTGAAAGACCGCAGGTCATGGCCGCGCCAGACCCCACGCGGAACTCATGGAAAGTTGTACGGGCGCCGGTCAAGGGCCGGTAAAAAGCGGACGGCTCCGCAGGTGACCAGGGTCTCGGCGGCCCCACCCGGCGCACGCATCCCCGGTCTCGAGGCGCCGCGTGTCCGCTCGGACGCCGCGCAGTCCCCCGCGCCCCGGAGGGGCGCGGTCACTCACGTACGCCGCAGCGTGCGGGTCGCCCCCGCCGCCACCGTCGTCGCCAGGACCCAGCCCAGCAGGATGAACGCCGCCGACAGCCACTGCCAGCCGCCGCGCAGCTGCCAGAACCCCACCTGCCCCAGGTCGATCACCGGGAGCAGCAGGTCCAGGGCGAACAGCGCCGGGTTCCAGGCCGGGTGCTCGCCGGCCTTCAGCGGCGGATGGTCCGCCCGTGCGAAGACCACCGAACCGGCCGCCCACAGCACCGCCATCCACACCGCCGCCCGGCCCGGGCGGTACCCGTAGGCGACCGTCCAGTCCTGCGCGTAGCCCCAGAGCTTCGCGGCGAGCGGCAGGCTCTCGCGGCGCCGCCGCTGCTTGGCCAGCAGCACCTCGCGGGCGTCCTCGTCCGCCCCGCTCCCCCGCAGCACGGCCGCCAGCCGCTCGTACGGCTCCGGGGTGTACTCGGCGCTCGCCACGTCCACCCAGCGCAGCCGCAGCGCCAGCGGGAACGGGCCGCGCGGCACCAGGTTCTCGTAGGCGAAGCCGCCCATGTGCAGCCGGCCGGGTCCGGGCCAGCTGTCCGCCCGGTCCACCAGGTTCACCACCCGCGCCCCCGACAGCACCACCCGTCCGCGCGCCGGCCGCTGCCCGAGGAAGCGCAGCTCCGGCGTCTGCACCCGGCGCAGCGACAGCTCCTGCTCGTCGATGAAGGTGAACGAGGCCCCCTCGAAGTCGACCGCGTCCCCGAACCGTCCGTCGTCCAGCCGGATCCCGCCCTCGCACGTGAACCGCTGGATGCGCGTGCCCCGCGCGGGGGTCATGCCGCTGCGGGCGTGCGCCCCCACCCCGGCCGGTGTCAGGTACAGCGAGCGCTCGACGGTCAGCTGCGGCGCGTTCAGCGCGAGCCGGGCGTGCGGGTTGACCAGCCGTGCGCCGCGCAGGCTCATGGACACACCGACGGTGGCGCCGCGCAGGCTCAGCTCGCCGTACGACTCCAGCATCTCCGCCTGGAGGTCCTGGCCGACGCTCATCCCGTCGCCGGCTATGGAGCGGCCGCTGCGGTCGCGGTGCACGACCGCCTGGTTGAGCAGCAGGTCCGTGCCGATCCGGGCGTCGGTGAGCCGGATGCCGCCCAGGAAGCGGCAGCGCGGCAGGTGCAGATCGCCCTCGGTGCTCAGCCGGGCGGCCTCCAGCCGGGGTACGGAGCAGTCCACCAGCCGCAACGTGGTGAACCGCGCCTCCGGCAGCAGCACGTCCCGCTCGAAACGGCAGCCGCGCATCTCCACGTAGGGCTCGACCGTGCCCCCGGCCAGGTCCAGCGGGCCGCTGATCCGCACGCCCACCAGCTTCAGCGAGGAGACGCGGCCGGCCAGCGGGGGCGGGCCGTCCAGCAGCAGCCAGCACACCACCCGGGCCCGGACGGTGCGCTCGGGCCCCCAGGGGTGCCCTCCGTGGGGGTCGTCGACCAGCGCGTCGCCGCAGCTCAGGTCGTACACGCTGCCGTTACGGAAGGCCTGCCACATCCCTGCCTCCGCGGCGGTCAGGTGCTCCGGCGGCTCGCCGTCCTGCGATCTCACCCCCTCGGCCACGGAACTCCCCTCCTCCTCATTACTCACGGGTTCATCGCTTCGTACAGCCGTTCATGCCCGGTACGGTGACGTGTTGAACACGGAAAGTGAAGAGGATCTCGAAAGCGAGCGCGGACCGTCACGAGAAGGGTGACGTATCAGCCACTGGAACAGGCGGACGTGCTCCGGAGCGGGTCTGAGAGAATTGAGCACGTGATCTCGCGAATCGACCTGCGCGGCGACGCCCTCCCCGAGGGCTCCGCCCTGCGTGACCTGCTGCCCCGTGCCGACTTCGACGTCGCGGCCGCCCTGGAGAAGGTGCGGCCCATCTGCGAGGACGTGCATCATCGCGGCGACGCGGCGCTGATCGACTTCGCCGAGCGCTTCGACGGCGTGAAGCTGGACCAGGTCCGGGTGCCCGCCGCCGCGCTGGAGCGCGCCCTGGAGGAGCTCGACCCGGCCGTGCGCGCCGCCCTGGAGGAGTCCGTCCGCCGCGCCCGCCTCGTCCACCGCGAGCAGCGCCGCACCACCCGCACCACCCAGGTCGTGCCCGGCGGCACGGTCACCGAGAAGTGGGTGCCCGTCGACCGCGTCGGGCTGTACGCGCCCGGCGGCCGGTCCGTCTACCCGTCCTCCGTGATCATGAACGCGGTGCCCGCCCAGGAGGCCGGCGTCCCGTCGATCGCGCTCGCCTCGCCGGCCCAGGCCGAGTTCGGCGGCCTGCCGCACCCGACCATCCTGGCCGCCTGCGCCCTGCTCGGCGTCGACGAGGTCTACGCGGCCGGCGGCGCCACCGCCGTCGCGATGTTCGCGTACGGCACCGAGTCCTGCCCGCCCGCCAACATGGTCACCGGCCCGGGCAACATCTGGGTCGCCGCCGCCAAGCGGTACTTCACCGGCAGGATCGGCATCGACGCCGAGGCCGGTCCGACCGAGATCGCGATCCTCGCGGACGCCACGGCCGACCCGGTGCACGTCGCCTCCGACCTGATCAGCCAGGCCGAGCACGACCCGCTGGCCGCCGCCGTCCTGGTCACCGACTCCCCGGACCTCGCGGACGCGGTGGAGAAGGAGCTGGAGCCTCAGGTCAGGGCCAGCAAGCACGTCGAGGAGCGGATCGCGCCCGCCCTCGGCGGCAGGCAGTCCGCCATCGTGCTGGTCGACGGCGTCGACGAGGGCCTGCGGGTCGTCGACGCCTACGGCGCCGAGCACCTGGAGATCCAGACCGCCGACGCCGCCGCGGTCGCCGACCGGGTGCGCAACGCCGGCGCGATCTTCGTCGGCCCCTGGTCCCCGGTCTCCCTCGGCGACTACGCGGCCGGCTCCAACCACGTGCTGCCCACCGGCGGCTGCGCCTGCCACTCCTCGGGCCTGTCCGTGCAGTCCTTCCTGCGCGGCATCCACGTCGTCGACTACACGGAGGACGCGCTGGCCGAGGTCGCGCACCACGTGGTGACGCTGGCGGAGGCGGAGGACCTGCCCGCGCACGGCGCGGCGATCAAGGCCAGGTTCGGCTGGAAGGTGCCCGAGGACAAGTGAGCGACGTGAGCATCGACGATCTGCCCGTGCGGGACGAGCTGCGCGGCAAGTCCCCCTACGGCGCGCCCCAGCTGGACGTCCCCGTACGGCTGAACACCAACGAGAACCCCTACCCGCTGCCCGAGCCGCTGGTCGAGCGGATCGCCGAGCGGGTCCGCGAGGCCGCCCGGGACCTCAACCGCTACCCCGACCGGGACGCGGTCGAGCTGCGCACCCGGCTGGCCGCGTACCTGACGAAGACCGCCGGCCACCCGGTCGCCCTGGAGAACGTGTGGGCGGCCAACGGCTCCAACGAGGTCATCCAGCAACTGCTGCAGACCTTCGGCGGGCCCGGCCGCACCGCGCTCGGCTTCGAGCCCTCGTACTCGATGCACGGTCTGATCGCGCGCGGCACCGGCACCGGCTGGATCCCCGGGCCGCGCGGCGAGGACTTCTCCCTCGACCTGCCCGCCGCGGAGAAGGCGATCGCCGAGCACCGGCCGGACGTCGTCTTCGTCACCACCCCCAACAACCCCACCGGCACCGCGGTCCCCGCCGACGCGGTGCGCGCGCTGTACGACGCCGCCCAGGCCGCCAGGCCCTCGATCGTGGTCGTCGACGAGGCGTACGTGGAGTTCAGCCACGGCGACTCGCTGCTGCCGCTGCTCGACGGACGCCCCCACCTGGTGATCTCCCGCACCATGTCGAAGGCGTTCGGCGCGGCCGGCCTGCGCCTCGGCTACCTGGCCGCGCACCCCGCGGTCGTCGACGCCGTCCAGCTGGTGCGGCTGCCGTACCACCTGTCGGCGGTCACCCAGGCGACCGCGCTGGCCGCCCTGGAGCACACCGACACCCTGCTCGGCTACGTCGAGCAGCTCAAGGCGGAGCGCGACCGGCTGGTCGCCGAACTGCGCTCCCTGGGCTACGAGGTGACCGACTCCGACGCCAACTTCGTCCAGTTCGGACGCTTCCCCGACTCCCACGCCGTATGGCGGCGGATCCTCGACCGGGGCGTCCTGGTCCGGGACAACGGCGTACCGGGATGGCTGCGGGTCACCGCGGGCACCCCGTCCGAGAACGACGCGTTCCTCGACGCGGTACGTGAGATCAAGAAGGAGCAGAGCGCATGACCCGCGTAGGACGCGTGGAACGCACCACCAAGGAAACCTCCGTGCTCGTCGAGATCGACCTCGACGGCACCGGGAGGACGGAGATCTCCACCGGGGTCGGTTTCTACGACCACATGCTCGACCAGCTCGGCCGGCACGGTCTGTTCGACCTGACCGTGAAGACCGAGGGCGACCTGCACATCGACTCCCACCACACCATCGAGGACACCGCCCTCGCGCTCGGCGCCGCCTTCAAGCAGGCGCTCGGCGACAAGGTGGGCATCTACCGCTTCGGCAACTGCACGGTCCCGCTGGACGAGTCGCTCGCCCAGGTCACCGTCGACCTCTCCGGCCGCCCCTACCTCGTGCACACCGAGCCCGAGAACATGGCGCCGATGATCGGCTCCTACGACGTGACGATGACCCGGCACATCCTGGAGTCCTTCGTCGCCCAGGCGCAGATCGCGCTGCACGTGCACGTGCCCTACGGGCGCAACGCCCACCACATCGTGGAGTGCCAGTTCAAGGCCCTCGCCCGGGCCCTGCGCTACGCCTGTGAGCGCGACCCGCGCGCGGCCGGCATCCTGCCCTCCACGAAGGGCGCGCTGTGAACGGACTGTCCACCGTCCTGATCGTCCTCGGCCTCTTCTTCGTCGGCGGGATCATCTCCTTCGCCAAGCAGAAGATGCCGCCGAGCCTGATCGTGCTGCTGTCCATCGGCGCCGCGCTCTGCATCGTCACGGGCCTGCTGCAACTGGAGGTGTGAGCCCTTGAGCGCCACCAAGAAGGTCGTGGTCTTCGACTACGGCTTCGGCAACGTCCGCTCCGCCGAACGCGCCCTCGCGCGCGCCGGGGCCGACGTCGAGATCACCCGCGACTTCGACACGGCGATGAACGCCGACGGACTGCTCGTGCCCGGCGTCGGCGCCTTCGCCGCCTGCATGACGGGCCTCAAGGAGGCCCGCGGCGACTGGATCGTCGACCGCCGCCTGGCCGGCGGCCGCCCGGTCATGGGCATCTGCGTCGGCATGCAGATCCTCTTCGCCCGCGGCATCGAGCACGGCGTCGAGGCCGAGGGCCTCGACGAGTGGCCCGGCTCGGTCGAGCCCCTCCAGGCCGACGTCGTGCCCCACATGGGCTGGAACACCGTGGACGCCCCGGAGGGCTCCCGGCTCTTCGCCGGTCTGGACGCGGACGCGCGCTTCTACTTCGTGCACTCCTACGCCGTCCACGACTGGACGTTCGAGACCGCGAACCCGGCCATGGAGGCCCCGCTCGTCACCTGGACCACCCATGGCAAGCCCTTCGTGGCCGCCGTGGAGAACGGCGCCCTGTGGGCCACCCAGTTCCACCCCGAGAAGTCCGGCGACGCCGGCGCCCAGCTCCTCACCAACTGGATCGGAACCCTGTAGAGACATGGCCAAGCTCGAACTCCTCCCCGCCGTCGACGTCCGCGACGGCCAGGCCGTCCGCCTCGTGCACGGCGAGTCCGGCACCGAGACCTCCTACGGCTCGCCGCTGGAGGCCGCGCTCGCCTGGCAGCGCTCCGGCGCCGAGTGGCTGCACCTGGTCGACCTGGACGCCGCGTTCGGCACCGGCGACAACCGCGAGCTGATCGCGGAGGTGGCCCGGGCGATGGACATCAAGGTGGAGCTGTCCGGCGGCATCCGCGACGACGACACCCTCGCCGCCGCCCTCGCCACCGGCTGCACCCGGGTCAACCTCGGCACGGCCGCCCTGGAGACCCCCGAGTGGGTCGCCAAGGTCATCGCCGAGCACGGCGACAAGATCGCCGTCGGCCTCGACGTGCGCGGCACCACCCTGCGCGGCCGCGGCTGGACCCGCGACGGCGGCGACCTCTACGAGACGCTGGACCGCCTGAACAAGGAGGGCTGCGCCCGCTACGTCGTCACCGACATCGCCAAGGACGGCACCCTCCAGGGCCCCAACCTGGAACTGCTGAGGAACGTCTGCGCCGCCACCGACCGCCCGGTGGTCGCCTCCGGCGGGGTGTCCTCGCTGGACGACCTGCGGGCGATCGCCGAGCTGGTCCCGCTCGGCGTCGAGGGCGCCATCGTCGGGAAGGCCCTGTACGCCAAGGCGTTCACCCTGGAAGAGGCCCTGGAGGCCACGTCGTGACACGGGACACGGTCCGATGACGCCGGAAGCCGTGCGGCGCGTGCAGAGCGGGAACCCCTGGGAGGAGATCCTCGGCTCCGCGCGCGCCGTCGCGGCCGGCGATCTCGTCCTGGTCGCGGGCACCACCGCGTTCCGGGGCGACGTGCTGCACGGGGAGGGCGACCCGTACGAACAGGCCAAGGCGGCCTTCGCCCACGCGCTGGAGGCGCTCGGACAGTTCGGGCTCGGCGTGGGGTCCGTGATCCGCACCCGCCTCCATCTCGCCCACGCGCGGGACGTGGACGAGGCCTGCCGCGCGCACAAGGAGCTGTTCGACGCGGTCCGCCCGGTCACCACGCTGCTGGTGGTGGAGGGCTTCGTCGACTCGCGCGTACTGGTCTCAGTGGAACTCGAAGCATTCAGAGGAGCCGTGGAGTCATGACCCTGGCGGTCCGAGTCATCCCCTGCCTGGACGTGGACGGCGGCCGGGTCGTCAAGGGCGTCAACTTCCAGAACCTGCGCGACGCGGGCGACCCCGTCGAGATGGCCAAGGTGTACGACGCCGAGGGCGCCGACGAGCTGACGTTCCTGGACATCACCGCCTCCTCCGGCAACCGCGAGACCACCTACGACGTGGTCCGCCGCACCGCCGAGCAGGTGTTCATCCCGCTCACCGTGGGCGGCGGCGTGCGCACCGCCGAGGACGTCGACAAGCTGCTGCGGGCCGGCGCCGACAAGGTCGGCGTGAACACCGCCGCCATCGCCCGGCCCGACCTCATCCGCGAGATCGCCGAGCGGTTCGGCCGCCAGGTGCTCGTCCTCTCGGTCGACGCCCGGCGCACCGAGGGCGGGTCCTTCGAGGTCACCACGCACGGCGGCCGCCGCGGGACCGGCATCGACGCCGTGGAGTGGGCGCACCGCGCCGCCGAGCTGGGCGCGGGCGAGATCCTGCTCAACTCCATGGACGCCGACGGCACCAAGGACGGCTACGACCTGGAGATGATCGCCGCCGTGCGCAAGCACGTCACGATCCCCGTGATCGCCTCCGGCGGCGCCGGCCGGCTCGCCGACTTCCCGCCCGCGGTCGCCGCCGGCGCGGACGCGGTGCTGGCCGCCTCGGTGTTCCACTTCGGCGACCTGCGCATCGGCGAGGTCAAGCAGACCCTCAGGGACGCCGGCCACCCGGTGCGGTGAGCCTCAGCCGAGCGGCTGCGTGAGCTGGATCAGATTGCCGACCGTGTCGTCCAGCAGCGCGGTCAGCACCGGGCCCTGCCTCTCCGGCTCCCGGACGAAGTGGACGCCCTCCCCGCGCAGCCGCTCGAACTCCGCGCGGAGGTCGTCCACGGAGAACACGATCGCCGGCAGCCCCGCCTCGCGCACCGCACGGCGGTAGGGCCCCGCGATCGGCCCGTCGCCCGGCTCGAGCAGCAGCTCCAGATCCGGCTGGGCGCCCGCGCGCGCCCCCACGGTGACGAACGGCGCGCCGCCGCCCGGGTCCACATGGGTGCGGGTCTCGAAGCCGAGCACCCCGGTGTAGAAGGCGTGCGCCCTGGCCACGTCCTCCACGTACACACTCGTCACGGCGACCTTGATCACGAGCTGCGCCTTTCCGGAGCGGATCAGATGCCGAGCTGTTTGGTGGCGCGCAGCTCGGCGATCGCGTTCTCGTCGCCGTCCAGCTCGACCTTCGCGGCGCTCTGCCGGCCGTAGCCGAACATCACCAGCTCGGACGGCTCCCCGGTCACCGTCACCACCGGGGCCCCGCGACGCGCCACCGCCGTCTGCCCGTCCGGCCGGCGCAGCACCAGTCCGGTCGGCACCCCGCGGCCCAGCAGCCGGGCCGAACGCTCCAGCCGCGACCACAGGGCGTCCTGGAACACCGGGTCCAGCTCGCGCGGCGTCCAGTCCGGCTGCGCCCGGCGGACGTCCTCCGCGTGCACGTAGAACTCGATCACGTTCGACATCTCGTCGACCTGCTTGAGCGAGAAGGGGGAGAAGCGCGGCGGGCCGGTGCGGATCAGCCGGATCAGCTCGTCGTACGGCTTCGCCAGGAACTCCGCCGTCACCCGCTCCAGACGGGACGCCAGCTGCTTCACCAGGATGCCGCCCGCCGCGTCCGGACGGCGCTCGCGCACCACCACGTGCGCGGCCAGGTCCCGGGTGGTCCAGCCCTCGCAGAGGGTGGGCGCGTCCGGGCCCGCGGTCTCCAGCAGGTCGGCCAGGAGGAGGCGTTCACGCTTGGCATGGGTCGACATGCCAGCCAGCCTACGGCGGGCCGTCGCGTCCGGACAGTGGACGAGGGCGCGGACGCACCGGGCGCGCGCGGCACAATGGTCCCCATGACCAGCACGCCCGCCCGTCGCCCGGCCACCGCCCCTCAGGAAGGCGCTTCGCGCCACAGCGCTCCGCCCAGCCGCCTCGACCCGGAGATCGCCGCGCGCCTCAGGCGCACCCCCGACGGCCTCCTGCCCGCGATCGCCCAGCAGTACGACACCGGCGAGGTGCTGATGCTGGGCTGGATGGACGACGAGGCGCTGCACCGCACCCTCACCACCGGCCGCTGCACCTACTGGTCGCGCAGCCGCCAGGAGTACTGGGTCAAGGGCGACACCTCCGGGCACGTCCAGCGGGTGAAGTCGGTCGCGCTGGACTGCGACGCGGACACCGTGCTGGTGAAGGTCGACCAGGTGGGCGCCGCCTGCCACACCGGCGACCGCACCTGCTTCGACGCCGACGTGCTGCTGAAGGACGCCGGTACCGGCGTGCCCGCCGCGGATCAGTAGGGTCTGCCGCCATGGACCTCGAGACCTTCCGCAAGCTCGCCGCCGACCGCCGGGTCGTCCCGGTCACCCGCAAGCTGCTCGCCGACGGCGACACCCCGGTCGCGCTCTACCGCAAGCTCGCCGCCGAGCGCCCCGGCACCTTCCTGCTGGAGTCCGCGGAGAACGGGAGGTCCTGGTCCCGCTACTCCTTCGTCGGCGTGCGGTCGGCCGCCACCCTCACCGAGCGCGACGGGCAGGCCCACTGGGAGGGCGTCCCGCCCGTCGGCGTGCCCGTCGACGGCGACCCGCTCGCCGCGCTGCGCGCCACCCTGCAGACCCTGCACACCCCCCGCGACCTCGCCCAGGACCTCGGCCTGCCGCCCTTCACCGGCGGCATGGTCGGCTACCTCGGCTACGACATCGTGCGCCGCCTGGAGAGGATCGGCCCCGGCGAGCGGGACGACCTGAGGCTCCCCGAGCTGACCATGCTGCTCACCAGCGACCTCGCCGTCATGGACCACTGGGAGGGCTCCGTCTGGCTGATCGCCAACGCGATCAACCACAACGACCTGGAGACCGGCGTCGACGAGGCGTACGCGGACGCCGTGGCCCGCCTCGACGCCATGGAGGCCGACCTGGCCCGCCCGGTGGCCCAGCCCCCGGCCGTGCTGCCGCCCTCCGAGCTGCCCGAGTACACCGCGCTGTGGGGCGGCCCCGACTTCCAGCAGGCCGTCGAGGACGTCAAGGAGCGCATCCGCGCGGGCGAGGCCTTCCAGGTCGTCCCCTCCCAGCGGTTCGAGACGCCCTGCACCGCGAGCGCCCTGGACGTCTACCGGGTGCTGCGGGCCACCAATCCGTCGCCGTACATGTACCTGTTCCGGTTCGACGGCTTCGACGTGGCCGGGTCGTCGCCCGAGGCGCTGGTGAAGGTCGAGGACGGGCAGGCGATGGTGCACCCCATCGCCGGCACCCGGCACCGCGGCGCCACCCCGCAGGAGGACCAGGCGCTCGCCGAGGAGCTGCTCGCCGACCCCAAGGAGCGCGCCGAGCACCTGATGCTCGTCGACCTCGGTCGCAACGACCTCGGACGGGTCTGCGAACCCGGCTCCGTCGAGGTCGTGGACTTCATGTCGATCGAGCGCTACTCGCACGTGATGCACATCGTCTCCACGGTCACCGGGCGGGTCGCCGCCGGCCGCACCGCCTTCGACGTGCTCACCGCCTGCTTCCCGGCCGGCACCCTCTCCGGCGCCCCCAAGCCCCGCGCCCTGCGGATCATCGACGAGCTCGAGCCGTCCCGGCGCGGCCTGTACGGCGGCTGCGTCGGTTACCTCGACTTCGCCGGCGACTCCGACACGGCCATCGCCATCCGCACCGCCCTGCTGCGCGACGGCACCGCGTACGTGCAGGCCGGCGCGGGGATCGTGGCCGACTCCGACCCGGTCGCCGAGGACACCGAGTGCCGCAACAAGGCGGCCGCGGTGCTGCGCGCCGTCCACACCGCGAACCGGCTCGGTGACGGCTGACACAGCCCCCCGGATGCCGTGACCCCCGGGATCCGCGCGATAGTGGAGGACGTGACTGCCGTATCCAGCCCCCGTTCCGAGCCCGCCGGCCCCTCCCGGACCGGCCGCACGAGCCTCGCCGCCGCCCTGCTGAGCGGCGCCCTCGGCGCGGCCGTGGCCCTGCTCGCCACCCGGCAGCAGTGGTCGGAGGGCACCGCGACGGTGGCCGGCGGCGCGTTCCCGCTGACCGCCAAGGGCAGCGACGTGACCGGCGTGCCCGCCGCGCTGGCCGTCGTCGGGCTCGCCGCCCTGGTCGCCGTCTTCGCCGTGCGCCGGGCCGGCCGCCTCGCCGTCGCCGCGGTGCTCGCCCTCTCCGGGGCCGGCACCGTCGTCGCCGCGCTGCTCGGGGCGTCCGACTCCACCGCCCTCGACGAGAAGGCCGCGCGGGTGTCCGGCGACGCGTCCGCGACCGTCGGCGCCCTCTCCCACACCGCCTGGCCGTACGTGGCCGCCGTCGGCGGACTGCTGCTGCTGGTCGCCGGACTGCTCGCGCTGCGGTACGGGCGCCTGTGGCCCGCCATGTCCGGCCGCTACGAACGCAACGGGGCCCCCCGCCCGCGCCGGGCGGCCGCCCCCGCCGACCCGGACCGCCCCGAGGAGCTCTGGAAGGCCCTCGACCGGGGCGAGGACCCCACCGGCGCCTGAGCCGGCCGTCCCGCCCACGGCCGACCCCGGCGCACGGCGGCCCGGCGTGTGCGGGACAATGGGGACGAGCGTCCCGCTCACCCACGCACACGGCAACGAGGAGCAAGCAATGGCGGGCAGCAGCCACGGTCACACCCCGGCCGCCTGGACCGGTGTCATCATCGCCTTCATCGGTTTCTGCGCCGCGGGCGCGTTCATGGTGATGAACCAGCCCGTGGGCTTCTGGGCCGGCATGGGCGTCGTCCTCCTCGGCGGCGTGGTCGGCGCCGTCATGCGCTCGATGGGGCTGGGCCAGCCGAAGAGCAACCACCCGGTGCACGAGACCACCGGCGACCGCCGGCCGGCCGGCGCCCAGGGCTGAGCCCCGCGGACCACTCCGCACGGGGGCGGCATCCGGCCGTGAGCCGGAGCCGCCCCCGCGGCGCGTCCGGGGGACAATGCCTCCCGTGAACGCCCCGAGCCCTCACGCGGTCCCCGGCCGGGCGGCCCGGCTGGCCGCCCCCGCCGGCCTGCTCGCCGCCGTGACCGCGGCCTTCGCCTACGTCGCCGCCGTCGACCCCAACGAGCCCGGTCACTACCCGGTCTGCCCGCTGCTGGGCCTCACCGGCCTGTACTGTCCCGGCTGCGGCGGGCTGCGCAGCGCCCACGCCGTCGCCCACGGCGACCTGCCGGCCGCCCTCCAGGCCAACGCCCCCGCCGTCCTCGGCTACGCGGCCTTCGCCGTGCTGTGGACCGTCTGGGCGGTCCGCGCGGCGCGCGGCCGGCCCTTCCGCCTCGACCCGCCGCCCGCGGTGCTGTGGACGGTGGGCGGGCTGCTGCTCGCCTTCACGGTGATCCGGAACACGCCGTTCGGCGGCTGGCTGCACCCGTGAACGAGTGATGATCGTCCAGGTGCTGGACGTCGCCTCGACCGGATGCGGGCCATTCGACCAGCTCCGGATACCATCGCAGGGACCAGCCAAGCCCGACCGTCAGGAAGGGGGCCGCTCGCGTGAGTGTGCTCGACGAGATCATCGACGGAGTCCGTGCCGACCTGGCGGAGCGGCAGGCGCGCGTCAGCCTCGACGAGCTCAAGGAGCGCGCGGCCAAGGCCCCCGCCGCCAAGGACGGCGTGGCCGCCCTGCGCGGTGACGGCGTCAAGGTGATCTGCGAGGTGAAGCGCTCCAGTCCCTCCAAGGGCGCGCTGGCCGCGATCGCCGACCCGGCGGCACTCGCCGCCGACTACGAGGCGGGCGGCGCCTCCGTCATCTCCGTCCTCACCGAGCAGCGCCGCTTCGGCGGTTCGCTGGCCGACCTGGAGGCCGTCCGCGCCCGGGTGGACATCCCCGTGCTCCGCAAGGACTTCATCGTCACGTCGTACCAGCTCTGGGAGGCCCGCGCGTACGGCGCCGACCTGGCGCTGCTGATCGTGGCCGCCCTGGAGCAGTCCGCCCTGGAGTCGCTGATCGAGCGCGCCGAGTCCATCGGCCTCACCCCGCTGGTCGAGGTGCACGACGAGGACGAGGTGGAGCGGGCGGTCGACGCCGGCGCCAAGGTCATCGGCGTCAACGCGCGCAACCTCAAGACCCTCGAGGTCGACCGCGGCACCTTCGAGCGGGTGGCCCCCGAGATCCCGGCCCACCTCGTGCGGGTCGCCGAGTCCGGCGTGCGCGGCCCGCACGACCTGATCGCCTACGCCAACGCCGGGGCCGACGCCGTCCTGGTCGGCGAGTCCCTGGTGACCGGCAAGGACCCGAAGACGGCGGTCGCCGACCTGGTCGCCGCGGGCGAGCACCCGGCCCTGCGCCACGGCCGCTGAGACCCCGTCAGGCCGACCCCCGATGACGCTTCCCCGACTCGCACGTGGCTGCCGGCCCCGCGGCTGCCGTGCCCCCGCCCGCCGGGTGCACGGCCGCAGGGTCCGCTACGTCATCGGCGACGAACCGGGCCAGGTGAACGGGCGGCGATGGCGGCGCGCCCCTTAGGGGCGCGGGGCTCCACCGACATGCGGCTCCGCCACGCCGGCGCGAGCGACCACGCACGGCCCGCAGTGGCCGGCCCACCCCACGCCCCACGGCGACACGTGCCCAGAACACACTCACCGTGAGGTACACGCATGCCCAGCACCTTCTTCATCCCCGACCCGGAGGGCCAGGTCCCCTCCCCGGAGGGCTACTTCGGCGCCTTCGGCGGCAAGTTCATCCCCGAGGCCCTCGTCGCGGCGGTCGACGAGGTCGCCGTCGCGTACGACAAGGCCAAGGCCGACCCCGAGTTCGCCCGGGAACTCGACGACCTCCTGGCCCACTACACCGGCCGCCCCAGCGCCCTCACCGAGGTCCCCCGTTTCGCCGAGCACGCCGGCGGAGCCCGGATCTTCCTCAAGCGCGAGGACCTGAACCACACCGGCTCGCACAAGATCAACAACGTGCTCGGCCAGGCCCTGCTCACCAAGCGCATGGGCAAGACCCGCGTCATCGCCGAGACCGGCGCCGGACAGCACGGCGTGGCCACCGCCACCGCCTGCGCCCTGTTCGGCCTCGAGTGCACGATCTACATGGGCGAGATCGACACGCAGCGCCAGGCCCTCAACGTGGCCCGGATGCGCATGCTCGGCGCCGAGGTCGTCGCCGTGAGGTCCGGCAGCCGCACGCTCAAGGACGCCATCAACGAGGCGTTCCGCGACTGGGTCGCCAACGTCGACCGCACCCACTACCTGTTCGGCACCGTCGCCGGACCGCACCCCTTCCCGGCGATGGTCCGCGACTTCCACCGCGTCATCGGCGTCGAGGCCCGCCGCCAGCTGCTGGAGCGCGCCGGACGCCTGCCCGACGCCGCGGTCGCCTGCGTCGGCGGCGGCTCCAACGCCATCGGCCTGTTCCACGCGTTCCTCCCCGACGAGAGCGTCCGCCTGATCGGCTGCGAGCCCGCCGGACACGGCATCGAGACCGGCGAGCACGCCGCCACCCTCACCGCGGGCGAGCCCGGTATCCTGCACGGCTCCCGCTCCTACGTCCTCCAGGACGACGAGGGCCAGATCACCGAGCCGTACTCGATCTCCGCCGGCCTGGACTACCCGGGCATCGGTCCCGAGCACGCCCACCTCAAGGACAGCGGCCGCGGCGAGTACCGCGCGGTCACCGACGACGCCGCCATGCAGGCCCTGCGCCTGCTGTCGCGCACCGAGGGGATCATCCCGGCCATCGAGTCCGCGCACGCCCTGGCCGGCGCCCTGGAGGTCGGCAGGGAACTGGGCGAGGACGGGCTGATCGTCGTCAACCTCTCCGGACGCGGCGACAAGGACATGGACACCGCGGCCCGCTACTTCGGGCTGTACGACACGGACGCCGAGGTCGACGAGAACGCCTCCGGCACCGCCGAGATCGAGGGGGACGCCAAGTGAGCGGGAACGTGCGGCTGCTGAGCGACACCCTCGCCGCGGCGAAGGCGGAGGGCCGCGCCGCCCTCATCGCCTACCTCCCCGCCGGGTTCCCGACCGTGGACGGCGGCATCGAGGCGGTCAAGGCGGCCCTGGAGGGCGGCGCCGACGTCGTCGAGGTGGGGCTGCCGCACAGCGACCCCGTCCTGGACGGCCCGGTCATCCAGACCGCCGACGACATCGCCCTGCGCGGCGGAGTGCGCATCGCCGACGTGATGCGCACGGTGCGCGAGGCCCACGCGGCCACGGGCGCGCCGATCCTCGTCATGACGTACTGGAACCCCGTCGACCGCTACGGCGTGGAGCGGTTCACCGCCGAGCTGGCGGAGGCCGGGGGCGCCGGGTGCATCCTGCCCGACCTGCCGGTCCAGGAGTCCGCGCTGTGGCGGGAGCACGCCGAGAAGCACGGGCTCGCCACGGTCTTCGTGGTCGCGCCCAGCAGCAAGGACGAGCGGCTCGCCGAGATCACCGCGGCCGGCAGCGGTTTCGTCTACGCCGCCTCCCTCATGGGCGTCACCGGCACCCGTGAGTCGGTCAGCTCGCAGGCCGAGGACCTGGTGCGGCGCACCCGCGCCACCACCGGCACCCCCGTGTGCGTCGGACTCGGCGTCTCCACCCCCGCGCAGGCCGCGGAGGTCGCCCGGTTCGCCGACGGGGTGATCGTCGGCTCCGCCTTCGTCAAGCGGATGCTGGACGCGCCCGACGACGCGGCGGGCGTCGAGGCGGTCCGCGCCCTCGCCGGGGACCTGGCCCAGGGAGTGCGCGGGCAGGTGTGACCTCACCGGCCGGCAGGCCGTCGGGGTCCCTCGTACGGGTGGACCTGGGACCGGGGAGGCGCTGGGCGCCTCCCCGGTTCGTTCTGCGGGGTGTGAGCGAGAAGAACCGTGAGGGAAAGCGCACCGCCCGGGAGCGGCTGGCGGTCGAGCGTGAGAAGCAGAAGGCGGCGGAGAAGCGGCGCCGCACCCTGATCGTGGGTGCGAGCGTGGTCTGCGTCCTGGGGCTCGCGGCGGTGATCGGCGTCGTCGCGGCCAACGCGGGCGGGGACGACGAGAGCAAGGCGTCCGGCCCGGTCGTGGCGCCGTCGGGGGCCCAGGGCGAGGACGGCCTGGCCGTCCCGGTCGGCGAGGAGGACGCCAGGGCCACCCTCACGGTGTGGGAGGACTTCCGCTGCCCCGCCTGCAAGTCCTTCGAGCAGACCTACCGCTCGACGCTGAACGAGCTGACCGAGGCCGGCCGGCTGAAGGTCGAGTACCACCTGGTCACGCTGATCGACGGCGGCCTCGGCGGCAGCGGCTCGCTGAACGCGGCCAACGCCGCCGCGTGCGCCCAGGACGCGGGGAAGTTCGCCGCGTACCACGACGTGCTGTTCGACAACCAGCCGGCGGAGACCGACGACGCCTTCTCCGACGACGCCAAGCTGCTCGACCTGGCGGGCAAGGTCGACGGGCTCGACACCCCCGAGTTCCGCGCCTGCGTCGAGGACGGCACGCACGACAGCTGGGTGGTCAAGTCCAACGAGGCCTTCCAGAAGGGCGGCTTCAGCGGCACCCCGACGGTGCTGTTCGAGGGCGAGAACATCTACCAGGACCGTTCCATGACGCCCGAGAAGCTCAAGCAGATGGTCGAGGAGGCCGGCAAGTCCTAGGGGGCGCGGTCCCCGAGGGCCTGTTATGGAGCCGTAGCCGGGCTGCCTGCCGTGCGGGCGGCCCGGCACGGTAGCGTCGGTCCTGCCATGGAACTTGCCTACATTCCCAGCCCGTCGAGCGGGGTGCTGTACCTCGGCCCCGTCCCGCTGCGCGGCTACGCGTTCTGCATCATCATCGGCGTCTTCGTTGCCGTCTGGCTCGGCAACAAGCGCTGGATCGCCCGGGGCGGGCGGGCCGGCACGGTCGCGGACATCGCCGTCTGGGCCGTGCCGTTCGGTCTGGTCGGCGGCCGGCTCTACCACGTGATCACGGACTACCAGCTGTACTTCAGCGAGGGCCGTGACTGGGTGGACGCCTTCAAGATCTGGGAGGGCGGCCTCGGCATCTGGGGCGCCATCGCCCTGGGCGCGCTCGGCGCGTGGATCGGCTGCCGCCGCCGCGGCATCCCGCTGCCCGCCTACGCCGACGCCATCGCCCCCGGCATCGCCCTCGCGCAGGCCATCGGCCGCTGGGGCAACTGGTTCAACCAGGAGCTGTACGGGAAGGCCACCGACCTGCCGTGGGCGGTGGAGATCACCTCCTCCTCCGACGGCCGGATGCCGGGCACCTACCACCCGACGTTCCTCTACGAGTCGCTGTGGTGCATCGGCGTGGCGCTGCTGGTGATCTGGGCCGACCGGCGCTTCACGCTCGGCCACGGCCGCGCCTTCGCCCTGTACGTAGCCGGGTACTGCGCGGGCCGGTTCTGGATCGAGTACATGCGCGTCGACGAGGCGCACCACATCCTCGGCCTGCGGCTGAACAACTGGACGGCGATCCTGGTCTTCCTGCTGGCGGTGCTGTACATCGTGCTGTCCGCGCGGAAGCGCCCGGGCCGGGAGGCCGTGGTCGAGCCCGGCGCCGACGGACCCGCGGACGGGGAGAAGAAGGCCGACGGCGACGCGACCGGGAAGGCGGACGCCCCCGACGAGGACGCGAAGGCGGACGACACCACGGACACCGGCGACTCCGAGGAGTCCGAGAAGTCCGGGGACGGGGCCGGGCCGGCCAGGAAGGGCTGACCGCCCGCCGTACGCGTGCCGAGGGCGCCCGGGGACACCCCGGGCGCCCTCGCCGCTGCCGGCCGGCTCACCGCTTGTGCGCCAGCGCCAGTGTCCGGTGCGCCGCCGTCACCACCGCCGCGTCCACGAACGTGCCGTCGGGCAGGGCCTGCGCGCCCTGGGTGGCGGCCGCCGCCTTGAGGACCGTCTCCGCCTGCTCGACCTCCCGCTCCGTGGGCAGGTAGGCCCGCTCGATGACCGGGAGCTGGCGCGGATGGATCGCCGCCCTGCCCAGGAAGCCCAGGGCGCGCCCGCGGACGCAGGACGCCTCCAGACCCTCCAGGTCACGGATGTCGGGGTGCACGGACTGGGCGGGCGGGGCCAGCCCCGCCGCGCGCGCCGCGACCACCACCCGGGCCCGGCACCAGTCGAGCCCGGCGTCCTCGCGCACCCCCAGGTCGGCCCGCAGGTCCGCCTCGCCCAGCGTGATGCCGCGCAGCGCCGGGTGCGCGGTGGCCACGGCGTGGGCGTGCTCGATGCCGAGGGCGGTCTCCAGCAGCGCGTACAGGGGCGGGGGACCGCCGCGCGCGGAGACGGCCCCGCGCGCCGCCCGCACCACGTCGGACGGGGAGGACACCTTCGGCAGCCGCAGCCCCGACAGGCCCGGCGCCGGGGCCAGCGCCGCCAGGTCGGCCTGTCCCCAGGGGCCGGTGAGGGCGTTGACGCGGACGTGCACCGGCACCGGCTGCGGGTCGCGCAGCAGCTCGGCGGTGGCCGCGCGGGCGTACGTCTTCCGGTCCGGCGCGACCGCGTCCTCCAGGTCGACCACCACCACGTCCGCCCCGGAGACCAGCGCCTTCGCCACCACGTCGGGGCGGTCGCCGGGGGCGTACAGCCAGGTCAGCGGGGGGCCCTTCACAGCGCGCCCTCCGCCCGCAGCTCCGCCAGGTCGGCCGGGGTGAGGCCCAGCTCGGTCAGCACCTCCTCGGTGTCCGCGCCGTGCGGGCGGCCCGCCCAGCGGACCGCCCCCGGGGTGGCGGAGAGCCGGAACAGCACGTTCTGCATGCGCAGCGGGCCCAGCTCCGGGTCGTCGACCGTGGTGATCGTGCCGAGCGCCTGGTACTGCGGGTCCGCCATGACGTCCCGTACGTCCTGGACCGGGGCGACGGCCGCCTCCGCCTTCTCGAACGCGGCCAGCACGTCGGCGCGGGTGTGCCGGGCGATCCAGCCGCCGACCGCCTCGTCCAGCACGTCCGCGTGCCGGGCCCGGCCCTCGCCGGTGGCGAACCAGGGTGCGTCGATCAGGTCGGGACGCCCCACGAGCACCATCACCCGCTCGGCGATCGACTGGGCCGAGGTGGAGACGGCGACCCAGGTGCCGTCGGCGGTGAGGTAGGTGCCGCGCGGGGCGTTGTTCTGCGACCGGTTGCCGGTGCGCGGCTGGACGTGTCCGAGCTGGTCGTACCAGGTGGGGTGGGGGCCGAGGACGGCCAGGATCGGCTCGATCAGCGCCGTGTCCACCACCTGCCCCTGGCCCGTGCGGTCGCGGGCCGCGAGCGCGGTCATGATCGCGTACGCCGTGGTGAGGCCCGCGACGGAGTCCGCGAGGCCGAACGGCGGCAGGGTCGGCGGCGCGTCCGGTTCGCCGGTGAGCGCGGCGAAGCCGCTCATCGCCTCGGCGAGGGTGCCGAACCCCGGCCGGTGCGCGTACGGGCCGAACTGGCCGAAGCCGGTGACCCGCGCCAGCACCAGCCGGGGGTTGACCGCGGACAGCTCGGGCCAGCCCAGGTCCCACTTCTCCAGGGTGCCGGGGCGGAAGTTCTCCACGACCACGTCGGCGGTGGCCGCCAGGCGCAGCAGGGTGGCCCGGCCGCCCGGCGTGGACAGGTCGAGGGTGACGGTGCGCTTGTTGCGGCCGAGGACCTTCCACCACAGGCCGACGCCGTCCCTGGACGGCCCGTGGCCGCGTGAGGGGTCGGGGCGCCTCGGGTGCTCGACCTTGACGACGTCGGCGCCGAAGTCGCCGAGCAGGGTGGCCGCGAGGGGGCCGGCGAAGAGGGTGGCGAGGTCCAGGACGCGCAGGCCGGTCAGCGGGGGAGCGGTGGGGGCGGCGGTGGCCGGGTCGGGGGGTGTCATGGGCGGGACGCCTCCAGGTGGGTGAGACGGGCCAGGGAGTCGAAGCCGGCGCCGTCGAAGTCGCCGACGGAGGTGGCCAGGCGGTTCTTCAGCGGGGCCGTCCAGCGCTCGGGGAGCGCGCGGGGCGAGCCGGCGAGCAGCCCGGCGACGCTGCCGGCGGCGGCGCCGACCGAGTCGGTGTCCCAGCCGCCGGACACCGCGCGGCAGATCGAGGCGGTGAAGTCCCCGTCGGCGTGGGTGAGCGCGGCGGCCAGCAGGGCGGTGTTGGGGACGGCGTGCACCCAGTGGTGGGCGGCGCCGTGCGTCTCGTGCAGCAGGTCGGCCACGGTGTCGAAGTCGCCGTGCTCACGGGCCAGCCGCACGGCGTCGCGGACGGCCCGCGCGAGCCGGGAGCGGGGCGGGACGACGGTGAGCCCGGTGCGCAGACAGGTGTGCACGTCACGCTCGCCGCCGGCCGCGGCGGCGATGACGGCGGCGGTGAACATGGCCGCGTGGACGCCGTTGGCGGTGTGGGTGAGGGCGGCGTCCCGGTACGCCTGCTCGGCCGCGGCGCCCGGGTCGCCGGGGTTGGTCCAGCCGTGCGCGTCGGCGCGGATCAGGGCGCCGATCCACTCGCGGAACGGGTTGTGGTGGCGGGCGGTCAGCGGCGGCTCGAGCCCGCAGAGGAGGTTGCGGTAGGCGACGCGCTCGGCGGTGAAGGTGCGGCCGGCGGGCAGCTCGTCGAGCCAGACGCGGGCCACGTCGCCGGTGGTGAAGCGGCGGCCGTGGCGGCGCAGCACCAGCAGGGCGAGCAGCGGGTAGTTCAGGTCGTCGTCCTCGGGCATGCCGTCGATGTTCTCGGCGAGCGAGGTGGCCGCCGAGCGCCGGTTCCAGGGATGCCGGTCCAGCAGCCCGGCGGGGACGCCCCGGGCGGTGAACCAGCCGTTCAGCGGCCAGTTGCCGGCGGCGCGGGCGAGGTCGCGGATGGCGGTCAGGGGCAGCTTCTCCACCGGCTTGCCCAGCAGGCAGCCGGCCGCCCGGCCGAGCCAGGCCGCCTCCAGCCGCGCCTCGAACACCGGCCCCTCCCAGGCCGCCGGGGCGCCGGGGGAGACGGGCCACTCGGGGCACAGCGCCCGGATCGCGGCGAAGTCGGAGGGCTCGTCGTCGGCGAGGGCGCTGGGCAGCTCGGCCAGTTCGTCCAGCAGGTCGCCGGCCAGCAGGCGCAGGGAGCGGGAGGCCGGGCAGGGGGAGGCGCCGGCGGTGAGCGGGGCCGGGGGACCGCCCGCCGCGTGCCAGCGGGCGGCGACCGCCGACGCCTCCCGGCCGTCCAGCGCGGCCTGGCGCAGCTCGTGCCCGACGAGGTCCTCCGGCTGGACCCAGGTCAGCCGGAGCATCCGGCGCCTCCCAGCCGCGCGAACGCCCGCTCGTGGGCGCGGCGGCGCTCCACGTCCCGGGCGAAGACCTCGCGGGTCACCGCGGTGAGCGTGGCGGCCGGCTCCCACAGGTCGAGCCGGCTGGCCTCCGCCACGGTCTTGGCCCACTCCTCGGGCACCGGGGAGCCGAGCGCGCCGGCCACCGCCCCGGCCATCGTGGCGATGGAGTCGCAGTCGCGGCCGTAGTTGACCGCGCCCAGCACCGCGTGCCGGAAGTCGCCGCGGGCCACCAGCACCATGCCGAGCGCGACGGGCAGCTCCTCGATCGCGTGCAGCCGGGAGGGGCGCCGGGCGCCCAGCGACGGGGAGCGGTAGTCGGGACCCACGGTGTCGTACGGGGCGACCGCCTCGCGCAGCGGACGCAGCGCCGACTCGGCGTCGGTGTGCCGGGACGCCTCCGCGCAGACCTTCCCGATCGCCTCCCGGGTGCCGTCCTTGGCCAGGGACAGACACGCGGCGACGACCGACTCCGGGGTCGCGCCCGGCGCGCAGGCCGCCGCCACGGCCGCCGCGAACACCCCGGCGGCCTCCCTGCCGTACGACGACTGGTGGGCGCCCGCGACATCCAGGGCCTCGGCGTAGGCGGCGGCCGGGTGGGCGGCGTTGACCAGGCCGACCGGGGCCATGTACATCGCGGCACCGCAGTTGACGATGTTGCCCACGCCCGCCTCGCGCGGGTCGACGTGCCCGTAGTGCAGGCGCGCCACCAGCCACTTCTCCGCGAGGAAGATCCGGTGCAGCGGGATCGCCTCCGCCTCCAGCTCCGGGATCCAGCGCGGGTTCGTCATCAGGTCCGGGACCAGGTGCTCGGCGATCGCGTAGGCGTCCAGGTGGTCACGGACCCGCGCGTACACCCGGACCAGCGCGTGGGTCATCAGGGTGTCGTCGGTGACGTGCCCGTCGCCCTTGTGGTACGGCGCGACCGGCCGGGCGGTGCGCCAGTCGTCGCCGTGCCAGGGACCCACGACGCCGCGGACGCGGCCGCCGTGGCGCTCGGCGATCTGCTCGGGGGAGTACCCCTCGACCGGGCCGCCGAGGGCGTCGCCGACGGCCGCCCCCACCAGCGCCCCGGTGATCCGTTCCTCCAGGGACGGTGTGCTTTCCGTGCTTTCGGTGGACTCGTGTGTCATGCCGGGATCATCCTCCGGGTGCGGTCGGTCGGGCGGCTTCCAGCAGCCCGGCGAGTTCCACCAGGTCCGTCCCGGTGAGCCGGGGGAGCACGCAGCCGGACAGGGTGCGGCAGCTCTCCCGCCAGGACGCGGGGATCGCGGCGCTCCCGCCCAGCGCGCCGGTGAGGGCGCCGGCCAGCGCCGGGGCGGAGTCCGCCACCCGGGACAGACAGGCCGCCGCCGGGACCGCCTCCGCGATCCGGCCGCGGGCGGCGGTGGTCAGGGCGAGGGCGACGGGGACGGTCTCGGCGGCGGCGACGCCGTAGCTGTAGACGTGGTCGACGATCTGGTGCTCCAGCGGCGGCACCAGGGCGAAGGCGCTGCCGGCGTCCGCCGCGAGCGCCAGGGCGTGCCGGGCGTTGCGGCCGATCTCGGTGTCCTCGGGCAGCTCGGCGCAGGCGGCGGCCGCGCAGGCGTCCGGATCCGCCCCGGACAGGGCGAGGGACACGGCGGCGGCCATGGCGCGGGCGCCGTGCACGCCGTCGCCGTCCTGGGTGTAGCGGGCGTCGAACTCGGCGAGGTCGGCGGCGGCGCGGGGGTCGCCCGGGTGGGCCACGGCCAGCACGCAGGCCCGGACGCAGGCCGCGTCGTCGAAGTAGTGCGGGTTGTCGTGACCGGAGGCGGGCGGGCGCAGCCCGGTGGCGAGGTTGCCGAGGCCGGCGCGCACGGAGATGCGGGCGCGCAGCGGCAGCACGGCGGACTCGGTCTCGGGGGCCCGCTCGGTGGCCGCGGCGACCTCGGCCGCGACCGCGTTCCAGGTGAGGTCGATGGCGGCGCGGGTGCGGCGCTCCCGGCTCAGCTCGCCGAGCACGGTGTCGTCGCCCGCGCGCAGCACCGCCTCGGCGGCGAACGCGGCCCACTCGGCGTCGTCGGAGGGGCCGAGCCGGAGCGGCTCGGGGGGCTGGTTCAGGGCGATGGGGACGGGGAGCGTGGTGGTGGCGTTCTGCTCGGCGAAGGTGTCCAGCTCGCGGGTGAGGCGCCGGGTCCACTCGGGCATGCGGGCGGCGCGGTGCCGGGCGGCGGGCCAGCCGGCCGCGTCCCCGGCGGCGAGTCCGAGGAGCAGGCCCTCGACGGCCGCGCGGGACGGGCGGGGAGCGGGCGCGGCGGGTGTCCGCGGCGCGGGGGCCGCGTCGTCCCGGCCGGGTCCGGGGGCGAGCGTGTCGTCGGTGGTCGGGGCGGGGGTGGTGGAGGTCATGTGGGGGTCTCCGGGGTCAGCAGGTCCGCGATGTCGAGGACGTGGTGGCCCGCCATGGCGGGCAGGCAGGTGCCGCGGGCCGGGGCGATGGCCGCGGCCCAGTGCTCGGGGACGGCGGCGACGCCCTGGGTCGCCCCCGCCAGCGCGCCCGCCACCGCCGCCGTGGTGTCGGCGTCGCGGCCCATGTTCACGGCGGTCAGCACCGCGTGGGCGAAGTCGCCGTCGGCCGCCGCGTACGCGCCGAAGGCCAGGGCCACCGCCTCCGGGGCGAGGTCGGTCCAGGGGTAGCCGCCGATCACCACCGCGGCGCGGACCGCGCGCTCGCCGCGGTGGGCGGCGGTCACCGCGCGGCGCAGCGAGCGGGCGGTCCAGGAGTCGTCCGGCACCACCGCCAGCGCCGAGGCCACGACCGTGACCACCGGCGCCCCCGCCATGGCCGCCGCGACGCCGGCCGCCACCGCCTGCCCGCCGTAGATGCCCTCCCCGTCGTGGCTGACCGAGCCGTCGACCGCCGCGAGCCGGGCCGCCTCGTCGGGACGCCCGGCCGCGTGGACGCCGTACGGCGCCGCCCGCATCGCCAGGCCGTCGCTCCAGGCGTGCCGGTGCTGGGCGGAGATGGGCGCGGCCAGCCCCCGGCGCAGGTTCTCCAGCGTGCCGCGCTCGCTGAAGCCGGCGCCGCGGAAGGGGCCCTCGGCGCGGTCCGCGATCCACTCGTGCCAGGCCGCCTCCACGTGCGCGGGGGTGAGCGCGGAGCCGTGCCGGGCGGCCAGCAGACCGGAGAAGATCGCGTACTCGGTGTCGTCCGTGCCGGCCGGGGGATCGCTCACGTAGCCCGTGATGCGCCCCCACTTCGCGCGGATCTCGGAGGGCTTCATGTTCTCGGCGGGGGCGCCCAGCGCGTCGCCGACGGCCAGGCCGAGCAGCGCGCCGCGGGCCCGTTCGCGGAGCCCCGGGGCGTCCCCGGGCGCGGGCGCCGAGGGGATGCGGGCGGTCGATGCCATACGCGGCCTTCCTCTCAGGCGCGCCCCGCGGGGCGCGGGCCCTTTGCGGAACTGTCCCCGGTGCCGTGTCCGCCGCAGCCTCGCGCGCCGGAGCGTCACCCGGACGACATCCGCAGGGCCGTTCGCGCGGGCGGGGGCGGAGGACAAAACCGCTGGTTAGCCCAGCCTTTCCTTGCTGGCAGGGGGGTCCGCCGAGGCGTAGACTGGGTGACGTCAAAAGTTAGAACCAGTCCAAAACAGAGTCCGCATCACGTGCGAGCCGGCGCCCGGACGAGGGCGCCCGAGGAAGTCCAGGGGGACCCGGCATGGCCGTCATCGAGACCGAGGCGACGCTCCACGAGGCGCACCGCGACAACCACACCCACCGCGACGTGAACGGCGGATGGCTGCGCCCCGCGGTGTTCGGCGCCATGGACGGACTGGTCTCCAACCTCGCCCTGATGACCGGCGTCGCCGGCGGATCCGCCAGCCAGCAGACCGTCGTCCTCAGCGGCCTCGCCGGACTGGCCGCCGGCGCCTTCTCCATGGCGGCCGGCGAGTACACCTCCGTCGCCTCCCAGCGCGAGCTGGTCGAGGCCGAGCTGGACGTCGAGCGCCGGGAGCTGCGCAAGCACCCCGAGGACGAGGAGGCCGAGCTGGCCGCCCTCTACCAGGCCCGCGGGGTCGAGCCCGGCCTGGCGCGCGAGGTGGCCCGGCAGCTCTCCCGCGACCCCGAGCAGGCGCTGGAGATACACGCCCGCGAGGAGCTGGGCGTCGACCCCGGCGACCTGCCCTCCCCGGCCGTCGCCGCCGTCTCCAGCTTCGGTTCCTTCGCGCTGGGCGCGCTGCTGCCGGTGCTGCCGTACCTGCTCGGCGCGAGCAGCCTGTGGCCGGCCGTGCTGGTCGCGCTGCTCGGACTGTTCCTGTGCGGGGCCGTGGTGGCGAAGGTCACGGCGCGCTCCTGGTGGTACAGCGGCCTGCGGCAGCTCGCCCTCGGCGGCGCGGCGGCCGGCGTGACGTACGCCCTCGGGTCACTTTTCGGCACCGCCGTGGGATGACCTCTTGCGTCCATGCGGAGCATCGCATAAACAATCATTACTCACTGGTTTCGGCCGTGTGACCGATGGGCATGAGCCGTAAGCGCTGCAGGCAACGAGGCCGACGGCGTGCCCGGCGGAGGGGCGAAGAGGCCCCTTCCCGCCATCTGACCGACGGGCACCGATCTGCCCCTCGCGGTCCCCCGCACCTTTCGTCGACAGACGCGCCATCCCGTCGCGACCGGGTCGATGTCCGCATGATGGAACGGAACATCCCGGTGTCCGAGAGTCGACCCATCATGTAACCTGCACGAAATTTCGCTCCACGCAGAGGGCCAGCGTCGTCCCTCGGCACACCCACATGCCAGACGACGACGGGAGAGCCGATGCGTACGCCGCGCCAGCCGTCCCAGCATTCCTCGAAGGACCGCACGAGCTGGTCGTTCATGGATGCCCGCCCTGCCGCGCAGGGTATGTACGACCCCCGCGACGAGCACGACGCCTGCGGCGTCGGCTTCGTCGCCACCCTCACCGGCGAGGCGTCCCACACGCTGGTCGAGCAGGCCCTCACCGTGCTGCGCAACCTCGAGCACCGCGGCGCCACCGGCTCCGAGCCGGACTCCGGCGACGGCGCGGGCATCCTCTCCCAGATCCCGGACGCCTTCTTCCGCGAGGTGACCGGATTCGAGCTGCCCGGGGCGGGCGGTTACGCCGTCGGCATCGCCTTCCTCCCCGAGGACGGCGCCGACGAGGCCGTCGCCCGCATCGAGGAGATCGCCGCCGCCGAGGAGCTCACCGTGCTCGGCTGGCGCGAGGTGCCGGTCGCGCCCCAGCTGCTCGGCGCCACCGCCCGCTCGACCATGCCGGTCTTCCGCCAGCTCTTCGTCACCGACGGGCGGAGCCAGGGCATCGACCTGGACCGCAAGGCGTTCGTGCTGCGCAAGCGCGCCGAGCGCGAGGCGGGCGTCTACTTCCCGTCGCTGTCCGCGCGGACCCTCGTCTACAAGGGCATGCTCACCACCGGCCAGCTCGAGCCCTTCTTCCCGGACCTGTCCGACCGCCGCTTCGGCTCCGCGATCGCGCTGGTCCACTCCCGGTTCTCCACCAACACCTTCCCGTCGTGGCCGCTCGCGCACCCGTACCGCTTCGTCGCGCACAACGGTGAGATCAACACCGTCAAGGGCAACCGCAACTGGATGCGCGCCCGCGAGTCCCAGCTGATGTCGGACCTGTTCGGCACGGAGAAGGACCTCGAGCGGATCTTCCCGGTCTGCACCCCCGACGCCTCCGACTCGGCGTCCTTCGACGAGGTGCTGGAGCTGCTGCACCTCGGCGGGCGCTCGCTGCCGCACTCGGTGCTGATGATGATCCCGGAGGCGTGGGAGAACCACGGCTCCATGGACCCGGCCCGGCGCGCCTTCTACCAGTACCACGCCACGATGATGGAGCCCTGGGACGGCCCGGCCTGCGTCACCTTCACCGACGGCACCCAGGTCGGCGCCGTGCTCGACCGCAACGGCCTGCGCCCCGGCCGTTACTGGGTCACCGACGACGGCCTGGTCGTCCTCGGCTCCGAGGTCGGCGTGCTCGACATCGACCCGGCCAGGGTGGTCCGCAAGGGCCGCCTCCAGCCCGGCCGCATGTTCCTCGTGGACACCGCCGAGCACCGCATCATCGAGGACGACGAGATCAAGGCCGCCCTCGCCGCCGAACATCCCTACGCGGAGTGGCTCGAGGCCGGCGAGATCGAGCTGTCCGACCTGCCCGAGCGCGAGCACATCGTGCACACCCACGCCTCGGTCACCCGCCGCCAGCAGACTTTCGGCTACACCGAGGAGGAACTGCGCGTCCTCCTCGCCCCGATGGCCAAGTCCGGCGCCGAGCCGATCGGTTCGATGGGCACCGACTCGCCGATCGCCGCGCTCAGCGAGCGCCCGCGGCTGCTGTTCGACTACTTCACCCAGCTCTTCGCGCAGGTCACCAACCCGCCGCTGGACGCGATCCGCGAGGAGCTGGTCACCTCCCTGCGTTCCTCCCTGGGCCCCCAGGGCAACCTGCTGGAGCCCACGGCCGCCGCGTGCCGCAGCGTCACCCTGCCCTTCCCGGTGATCGACAACGACGAGCTGGCCAAGCTCATCCACATCAACGCCGACGGCGACATGCCCGGCTTCAAGGCCGCGACGCTCTCCGGCCTGTACCGGGTGGCGGGCGGCGGCGAGGCCCTCGCCGCCCGCATCGAGGACGTCTGCGCCGAGGCCGACGCCGCCATCGAGAACGGCGCCCGGCTGATCGTCCTGTCCGACCGGCACTCCGACGCCGAGCACGCGCCGATCCCGTCGCTGCTGCTCACCGCGGCCGTCCACCACCACCTCATCCGCACCAAGCAGCGCACCCAGGTGGGCCTGCTGGTCGAGGCCGGCGACGTCCGCGAGGTCCACCACGTCGCGCTGCTCATCGGCTACGGCGCCGCCGCGGTCAACCCGTACCTGGCCATGGAGTCCGTCGAGGACCTGGTCCGCGCGGGCACCTTCCTGCCGGGCATCGAGCCCGAGCAGGCCATCCGCAACCTCATCCACGCCCTCGGCAAGGGCGTTCTGAAGGTGATGTCCAAGATGGGCATCTCCACGGTCGCCTCCTACCGCGGCGCCCAGGTCTTCGAGGCCGTCGGTCTCCAAGAGGCCTTCGTGGAGAAGTACTTCAACGGCACCACCAGCAAGATCGGCGGCGTCGGCATCGACGTGATCGCCAAGGAGGTCGCCGCCCGCCACGCCAAGGCGTACCCCGCCTCCGGCATCGCCCCGGCGCACCGCGCCCTGGACATCGGCGGCGAGTACCAGTGGCGCCGCGAGGGCGAGCCGCACCTGTTCGACCCGGAGACGGTCTTCCGCCTCCAGCACTCCACACGCTCCGGCCGCTACGACATCTTCAAGAAGTACACCGAGCGGGTGAACGAGCAGTCCGAGCGGCTGATGACGCTGCGCGGCCTGTTCGGCTTCAAGCCGGACCGGAAGCCGGTCCCCGTCGAGGAGGTCGAGCCGGTCTCCGAGATCGTCAAGCGCTTCTCCACCGGCGCCATGTCGTACGGCTCCATCTCCCAGGAGGCGCACGAGACCCTCGCCATCGCCATGAACCAGCTGGGCGGCAAGTCCAACACCGGTGAGGGCGGCGAGGACCCGGAGCGGCTGTACGACCCGGCCCGCCGCTCCTCCATCAAGCAGGTCGCCTCCGGCCGCTTCGGCGTGACCAGCGAGTACCTGGTCAACGCCGACGACATCCAGATCAAGATGGCCCAGGGCGCCAAGCCCGGCGAGGGCGGCCAGCTCCCCGGCCACAAGGTCTACCCGTGGGTGGCGAAGACCCGCCACTCCACGCCGGGCGTGGGACTCATCTCCCCGCCGCCGCACCACGACATCTACTCCATCGAGGACCTCGCCCAGCTGATCCACGACCTGAAGAACGCCAACCCCCGGGCGCGCGTTCACGTCAAGCTGGTCTCCGAGGTCGGCGTCGGCACCGTCGCCGCGGGCGTCTCCAAGGCCCACGCGGACGTCGTGCTGATCTCCGGCCACGACGGCGGCACCGGCGCCTCCCCGCTGACGTCGCTGAAGCACGCCGGCGGCCCCTGGGAGCTGGGCCTCGCCGAGACCCAGCAGACGCTGCTGCTCAACGGCCTGCGCGACCGCATCGTCGTGCAGACCGACGGCCAGCTCAAGACCGGCCGCGACGTCGTCGTCGCCGCCCTGCTCGGCGCCGAGGAGTTCGGCTTCGCCACCGCCCCGCTGGTGGTCTCCGGCTGCGTCATGATGCGCGTCTGCCACCTGGACACCTGCCCGGTCGGCATCGCCACCCAGAACCCGGTGCTGCGCGACCGCTACTCCGGCAAGGCCGAGTACGTGGTGAACTTCTTCCGGTTCATCGCGCAGGAGGTCCGCGAGCTGCTGGCCGAGCTGGGCTTCCGCTCCGTCGAGGAGGCCGTCGGCCACGCCGAGGTGCTCGACGTGACCCGCGCGGTCAACCACTGGAAGGCGCAGGGCCTGGAGCTCGAGCCGCTGTTCCACGTGCCCGAGCTGCCCGAGGGCGCCGCCCGCCACCAGGTGATCGCCCAGGACCACGGTCTGGAGAAGGCGCTCGACAACGAGCTGATCAGGCTCGCCGCCGACGCGCTCTCCGCCTCCGGGGCCGAGGACGCGGCGCCGGTGCGCGCCCAGGTCGCCATCCGCAACATCAACCGCACGGTCGGCACCATGCTCGGCCACGAGGTGACCCGGAAGTTCGGCGGCGCGGGCCTGCCCGACGACACCATCGACATCACCTTCACCGGCTCCGCCGGCCAGTCGTTCGGCGCCTTCGTCCCGCGCGGTGTCACGCTGCGCCTGGAGGGTGACGCCAACGACTACGTCGGCAAGGGCCTCTCCGGCGGCCGGATCGTCGTCCGGCCGGACCGCGGCGCCGACCACCTCGCCGAGTACAGCGTCATCGCGGGCAACACCCTCGCCTACGGCGCCACCGGCGGCGAGATGTTCCTGCGCGGCAAGGTCGGCGAGCGGTTCTGCGTCCGCAACTCCGGCGCGCTGGTCGTCTCCGAGGGCGTGGGCGACCACGGCTGCGAGTACATGACCGGCGGTCGCGCGGTCGTCCTCGGCGAGACCGGACGCAACTTCGCGGCCGGCATGTCCGGCGGCGTCGCCTACGTCATCGACCTCGACCGGGACAACGTGAACGCCGGCAACCTGGACGCCGTCGAGGCGCTGGACGACGCCGACAAGCAGTGGCTGCACGACGTGGTCCGCCGCCACCGGGACGAGACGGGCTCCACCGTCGCCGAGAAGCTGCTCGCCGACTGGGACACCGCCGTGCGACGCTTCAGCAAGATCATCCCCAGCACGTACAAGGCAGTGCTCGCCGCCAAGGACGCCGCCGAGCGAGCCGGTCTGTCGGAGACCGAGACCCACGAGAAGATGATGGAGGCGGCGATCAATGGCTGACCCGAAGGGCTTTCTGAACCACGGCCGCGAGGTCGCCGCGTCCCGTCCGGCCGAGGAGCGCACGAAGGACTGGAACGAGGTCTACGTCCCCGGCTCCCTGCTGCCGATCATCAGCAAGCAGGCCAGCCGCTGCATGGACTGCGGCATCCCGTTCTGCCACAACGGCTGTCCGCTCGGCAACCTCATCCCCGAGTGGAACGACTACGCCTACCGCGAGGACTGGGGCGCGGCGAGCGACCGGCTGCACGCCACGAACAACTTCCCCGAGTTCACCGGGCGGCTGTGCCCCGCCCCGTGCGAGTCGGCGTGCGTGCTCGGCATCAACCAGCCGCCGGTCACCATCAAGAACGTCGAGGTCTCGATCATCGACAAGGCGTGGGAGTCCGGCGACGTCGCGCCGCGGATCCCCGAGCGCCTGTCCGGCAAGACCGTCGCGGTCGTCGGCTCCGGCCCCGCGGGCCTGGCCGCCGCCCAGCAGCTGACCCGGGCCGGCCACACCGTCGCCGTCTACGAGCGCGCGGACCGCATCGGAGGCCTCCTGCGGTACGGCATCCCCGAGTTCAAGATGGAGAAGCGGCACATCAACCGCCGGATCGAGCAGATGCGCGCGGAGGGCACCAAGTTCCGCACCGGCATCGAGATCGGCCGCGACATGCCGGCGACCGCGCTGCGCAAGCGGTACGACGCCGTGGTCCTCGCCGTCGGCGCGACCACCGCGCGCGACCTGCCGGTGCCGGGCCGCGAGCTCAAGGGCATCCACCAGGCCATGGAGTACCTGCCGCTGGCGAACAAGGTGCAGGAGGGCGACTACGTCTCCCCGCCGATCACCGCCGAGGGCAAGCACGTCGTCGTGATCGGCGGCGGCGACACCGGCGCCGACTGCGTGGGCACCGCCCACCGCCAGGGCGCCGCCTCGGTCACCCAGCTGGAGATCATGCCCCGCCCGAACGACGAGCGGGACCCCCTCTCCCAGCCCTGGCCGACCTTCCCCATGCTCTACAAGGTCACCAGCGCCCACGAGGAGGGCGGCGAGCGGATCTACTCCGTCTCCACCACCCACTTCGAGGGCGACGAGGACGGCAACGTCCAGTGGCTGCACCTGGTCGAGGTCGAGTTCGTGGACGGCAAGCTGGACCGGAAGCCCGGCACCGAACGGAGGATCCCGGCCCAGCTGGTCACCCTCGCCATGGGCTTCACCGGCACCGACCGGGAGAACGGCCTGGTCGAGCAGTTCGGCCTGGACCTCGACGAGCGCGGTAACATCGCCCGCGACGCCGACTTCCAGACCAACGTGCCGGGTGTGTTCGTCGCCGGCGACGCCGGCCGCGGCCAGTCGCTCATCGTGTGGGCGATCGCCGAGGGCCGGTCGGCCGCCCGCGGCTGCGACCGGTACCTGACCGGGGCGAGCGAGCTGCCCGCCCCGATCCGCCCGACGGACCGCGCCCTGGCGGTCTGACACCCCGAACACGTCCCGCACAAAGGCGTGCGGAACACCGCGGCGCCTGCCCGCCAGTCCCCGACCGGACCCCTGGGCAGGCGCCGCGACATGGTCAGCGCAGGGTGTAGGAGGTCCCGTACATCTCCCAGGTGAGCGGGGTGTCCAGGTCCAGGTTCCCGGCCTGGAGGAAGCGGCGCTGGGCCGTGTCGACGCGGGAGGTGTCGCGGTCCGGGTAGCGGGCGAGCATGGCGGCGCGCCGGACGTCGAGGAAGGCGTCCAGGTACGTCTTCTCCGACCCGCCCGCGGCGGGCGTCTTCGCCCGCTCCAGGACGCGCTCGCGCAGGGCGTAGAAGCCGTTCTCGTCGGTGCCGGTGCCGTGGAAGACCATCGCGTCGAAGTACACGAACTGGCCCAGGGTGCCCAGGCCGTCCAGCTTGGCGAGGCGGACCGCCGGATCGAAGTAGACCCGGTCGCGCTCCGCCTCCTGCGCCGCGCGGAACTCCGGCAGCTCCGCCTCCGCCTTCCACGCCTCGGTGAAGCCGGGGTCCAGCCCCTCGAGCGAGTCGGTGCCGTCGACCTTCCGCAGGGCCGGCAGGTAACGCGCGAGACCGTTGCCGGGACGGCTCTCGGTGTAGTGCTCCACCAGGGTGAGCAGATCGTGGGTGCCGGTGCAGAAGCCGACGATGCCCGCGGTGTAGCCGCAGTCGTCGCCCTCGTCCTCGATGACCCCGTAGGTGGAGCGCCAGTCCGTGGTGGAGTGCTCGGCGCTCGCCACCAGCCGGTGGGCCAGCTCCTTCTTGTCGGGGGCGGCCAGCCCCGGCGGCAGGGAGGCGATGATCTCGTCGTCCTTGTCCCGCCGCTGCCCGTGGTCCTGCTCGGCCCGGTCCTTGACGTCGTCACGGGAGGACTGCGCGCTGACCGAGGACGGGGCGGCCGGCGCGTCGGCGGCCCCCGACGGCAGGACGAAGTACACCGCCGTGGCGACCACGGGGACGCCCGCGAGGAAGAGCACACCGGCACGTTTCACTGGGGGATCCCTCCACCTGTCAGTTCCGACACCTTCGCCGCCGCCAGGACGGCGAGCAGCACCACCAGCCCCGCGCACGCGCCGGCCTGCACCGGGACGCGGCGCCCGTCGCGCGGCGCCCAGGCGAACGCGAGCGCCGCCAGCCCGCCCGTGAGCAGCCCGCCCAGGTGACCCTGCCACGAGGTGAACACCGCGGAGACCACCAGCCACAGCAGCAGCCCGGCCATGAAGCGGTTCACCCCGCGCAGGCCGGCGCCCACCCGCCGGGACACCACGTAGAAGGCGGCCCCGACCCCGAACAGCGCGCCGGACGCGCCGACCGTGGGGTCCGAGGGCGCGATCAGCAGCACCAGCACCGAACCGCCCAGCGCCGACAGCAGATACAGCGCGAGGTAGTGGACCCGGCCCAGCATCGGCTCGACCACCCGGCCCAGGCTCCCCAGCACCGCCATGTTCATCAGCACGTGGAGGACGCCGAACGTCCCCTCCGCGGGCGGCAGATGCAGGAACGCGCCGGTCAGCAGCCGGTACCACTCGCCGCCCGCGACGCCCTCCGGGGTGATGTCCGCGGGATACGGCCGCGTCCACACGTAGTGGCCGCCGTCCGGGCCGAGCAGCCCCGCGCCCACCATCGCGAACCGGTCCACGACCTCCGGCCGGACCACCTCCGCCAGGTACACCAGCGCGTTCACGGCGATCAGCGCGTACGTCACCACGGGCACCACCGAGACCCGGCCGCCCACCAGAGTGCGCGCCTGCCGCACCGACCGGGCGCCCTCCCGCACGCAGTCGGGACACTGGTGGCCCACGGCCGCCTCGCGCATGCAGTCGGGACAGATGCACCGCTCGCAGCGGACGCAGCGCACCCGGCACTCCACCCGCGGAGGGCGGTAGCAGGTGGTGACGGTGGACTCGGGCTCCACAGGCCGGCTCCTCGGCGGGGTCGGGACGGAAACGGCCGGCGGGGGGACGGCGGCGCACACGACGACAGCGGCGAACAAAATAGCGAACAGCCGAGGGGCGGGCGAACGCCGGGGGTGAAATGCCGTGCTCGTGGCGGTCGTCGCGGGCGGGACGCGGGCTCCGGACCACTAGGTGTCGCACTCCAGCACGGACCGGCACAGACCGCACCGCGCCCGCACCCGCCCGGCCACCGGCACCCGGATCCGCTGGTGGCAGGTGGGACACGGGAACGACACCCGCAGCGGACCGTGACCCTCCGCCGAGAACCGGTACGCCGTCTCCCGCCCCGCGCCCGGCGCCTCCGCGTCCCCCAGCGCGTGCCGCCGGTCCCGCGCGTACCGGCGCCGCCCGGCCCACCCCGCCGAGCGCAACGGCGGCTGCTCCGCGTCCCGCCGCGCCAGCGCCAGCCCCTCGCGGTACGCCGTGTACGCCTGGGGGCTGGTGAACCACACCGACGGGTCCTCGCCGAACAGCAGCGCCCGCTTCGCCAGCACGTACCCGAACTCCTCCGGCGTGAGGTACCCGAGCTTCTGCGACGACGCCCCGTCCTCCCGGAACGCGTCCAGCAGCAGCCACCCCGCCCCGAGGTACGCCGCCGTGGTGTCCGTGAGGATCTCGTTCTCCCGCGTCGACGGGAACGACAGCCCGAGCCGGTGCAGGTACACGTGCGCCACCTCGTGCGCCAGCGCCGCCCCGATGTCCCGCCGATGCGTGCGGAACCGGTCGTTCAGCTCGACGAAGTACTCCGGACCCGCCGCCAGTTCGACGTTCGCCGCATGCGTCATCTCACGGAACCCGACGATCAGCCGCGCGTCCGGCAGCCGGTAGTGCGCCACCATCTCGCGCGCCACCCGCTGCGCCCCCAGATGCAGGTCGTCCGTGTCGCAGAACGCCACGTCGGCCGGCGCCACGCTCACCGAGAAGGTGCGGACCGTGTCGTACGACAGACGCCGGTACAGCGCCGTGACGGACTCCCGCACCGTCCGCAGATGCGGGTAACCGTGCTCCACCGGTCCGCCGTTCGCCACGTCGCACCCCCGCCGCGCCTGGACCCCCTCCACTGTACGGGCCCGCCCCGCCCGCCGCCGTCTCCGGACGCGCGGCCCGCCCGCCGTAGGCTGAACCGCCATGACCACCAGCAACGCCGCCGGCCCCGACGCCGACCCCGCGGTCCTCGACGAACTGACCCGCCTGCGCGACAGCATCGACAACATCGACGCGGCCGTCGTCCACATGCTCGCCGAGCGCTTCAAGTGCACCCAGCAGGTCGGCCGGCTCAAGGCCGAGCACCGGCTGCCGCCCGCCGACCCGGGGCGCGAGGCCCGCCAGATCGCCCGGCTGCGCGCCCTCGCCGAGAGCGCCAAGCTCGACCCGGCCTTCGCGGAGAAGTTCCTGACGTTCATCATCGCCGAGGTGATCCGCCACCACGAGCGCATCGCCGACGACACCGCGAACGGCGCCTCCTGAGCGGACCGGACGCCGGCCCGGGACGCGGCGGGGAGCGACGGGGCGGCGCGTGCACGGCGTGCACGCCCTGCCGGACGCCGGGCACCGTCCGTCACCTCCCGTCCCCGCGTCCGGCCCTGGCGAGGAAGGACGCGCGCCATGCCGCCCGCCGTCCGCGTCCTCCTCGCCGGCCCCCGCCACCGGCCCCCGCCACCACCCCCGTCGCCCCCGGGGCGCCGCGCACCAAGGTGCGCCACCTCCACGACACCCGCCGGCGCGGGCTCGCCCCGGAGGCCGAGGCGTGCTCCCCGCGCGCCCGGCCCGACGCGGCCGGCGCCCCGCCGCACGCCCCGCGCCGCCCCTCCCGCACGCGCGCGTGCCCCCCGCACAGCCCCCGGGGGCGCACACCGCGGAGCCCGGAAGGGACCGGACATAGGCCGCGTACCCCATCCACCTCTGTGCCCGGCAGGCGGCATCAGGCAGCATGGCGTGCATGTCCGTACTGACGCGCGACGAAGCGCAGAACCGAGCACAGCTCATCGACGTCCACCGCTACACGATCGCCCTCGATCTGACCGCCGGGGACGAGACGTTCGACTCCCGCACCCTCATCGGGTTCACCGCCCGCGCGGACGCGGACACCTTCGTCGAGATCAAGCCCGCCGAACTGCGCAGCGTCACGCTCGACGGACAGCCCCTGGACCCCGCCCTCCTCGACGACGGCCGGCTCCCGCTGAGGAACCTCACCGCCGGCGGACACGAGCTGCTGGTCGACGCGCGCATGCGCTACTCCCGCACCGGCGAGGGCATGCACCGCTTCACCGACCCCGCCGACGGCGAGACCTACGTCTACACCCAGCTCTTCCTGGACGACGTGCAGCGCGTCTTCGCCGCCTTCGACCAGCCCGACCTCAAGGCCGTCTTCGAGCTCACCGTCACCGCGCCCGAGCACTGGACGGTCCTCGCCAACGGCGTCACCGAGCACACCGGCGGCGGCGTGTGGAAGGCCGCGCCCACCCCGCCCGTCTCCACCTACCTCGTCGCCGTCGCCGCCGGCCCCTGGCACTCCGTGCGCACCGAACACCGCGGCCTGCCCTTCGGCCTGCACTGCCGCCGCTCCCTCGCCCCGTACCTCGATGCGGACACGGAGGAACTCCTCGACATCACCCGCGTCTGCTTCGACCGCTACCACGAGAAGTTCGACGAGCCCTACCCCTTCGACTCCTACGACCAGGCGTTCGTGCCCGAGTTCAACGCGGGCGCCATGGAGAACCCCGGACTGGTCACCTTCCGCGACGAGTTCGTCTACCGCTCGGCCGTCACCGACACCGAGCGGCAGACCCGCGCCATGGTGATCGCCCACGAGATGGCCCACATGTGGTTCGGCGACCTCGTCACCCTCCGCTGGTGGGACGACATCTGGCTGAACGAGTCCTTCGCCGAGTACATGGGCTACCAGACCCTCAACGAGGTCACCCCCGCGAGCCCCGGCGGACAGCCGCCCCGCTGGCGCGGCGCCAGCACCTGGACCGACTTCGGCGTCTCCCGCAAGGCCTGGGGCTACGACGCCGACCAGCGGCCCTCCACCCACCCCGTCGCCCCGGAGCACGTCGAGGACACCGCCTCCGCCCTGCTCAACTTCGACGGCATCTCCTACGCCAAGGGCGCCTCCGCCCTGCGCCAGCTCGTCGCCTGGCTCGGCGAGAAGGACTTCCTCGCCGGCATCAACACCCACTTCGAGCGGTACCGCTTCGGCAACGCCGGCCTCGCCGAGTTCATCGACTCGCTGGCCTCCGCCACCGAGCGCGACGTGCACGCCTGGGCCGACGCCTGGCTGCGCACCACCGGCGTCGACACCCTCACCCCCGAGATCCGCACCGGCGACCACGGCGCCTGGACCCTCACCGTCCGCAACACCGGAGGGCCCGGCTCCACCGAGGGCGGCAGGCGCCCGCACCGCATCGCCGTCGGCGTCTACGACCGCGACCTGCACGACCCCGGACGCCTCGTCCTGCGCGAACGCGCCGACGCCGACGTCCCCGCCGACGGAACCGTCTCCCTCGACACCGGCGGCACCCGCCCCGCCCTCGTCGTCCTCAACGACGGCGACCTCAGCTACGCCAAGATCCGCTTCGACCCCGACTCCCTGACCACCCTGCGCACCCACCTGTCCGGGCTGCCCGACCCGCTCACCCGCGCCGTGGTGTGGAACGCCCTCAGGGACGCCGTACGCGACGGGGAGCTGCCCGCAGGCGACTACCTCGGCATCGCCCGCGCCCACCTGCCCCACGAGACCGACATCGCCCTCGCCCAGGGCGTCCTCGCCTTCGCGTCCGGAGAGGCCGCCGACCACTACCTCACCCCGGACCGGCGGCCCGCCGCGCTCGCCACCCTCACCGACCTGTGCCGCGACCTCATCCGCCGCACCGAGGACGGCGACCACCCGGGCCTGCGCCTGGTCGCGGTGCGCCACTGCATCGACGCCGCAGCCCGCCCCGAGACCATCGCCGCCTGGCTCGCCGAGGGCACCGTCCCCGGCGGCCCCGAACTCGACCCGGAACTGCGCTGGCGGATCCTCGCCCGGCTCGCGGTGCTCGGCGCCGTCGACGAGTCCGCCATCGCCGGGGAACTGCGCCGCGACCCCAGCGCCACCGGCCAGGAGGGCGCCGCCCGCTGCCGGGCCGCCCTGCCCGACCCGGACGCCAAGGCCCGCGCCTGGGAGGCCATGTTCGGCTCCGACGACCTGTCCGCCTACCTGTTCACCGCCACCGCCCAGGGCTTCTGGCAGCCCGAGCAGGCCGAACTGGTCCGCCCCTACGTGGCGCGCTACTTCAAGGACGCCGTCGCCCTCGCCGCACGCCGCGGACCCGCCATCGCCACGGCCGCCGGACACTGGGCCTTCCCCGCCCACGCCGTCGACGCCGGGACCCTGGAACTCGGCGAGAAGGCCCTGCGCAAGACCGACCCCGTGCCGGCCCTGCGCCGCCAGTTCACCGACCGGCTCGACGATCTGGCCCGCGCCCTGCGCGTCCAGCAGGCGTGACAGCGGACGGGAACGCGTCGGGGGCGCCGCCGGACGGACCGGCGGCGCCCCCGACGGGCATCCCTGCGACCGACGGTCAGAACACCGGCGTGCCGTCCCGGGTCAGCCGCCAGTCCTGCGACGCGAAGTCCTTCGGGTCGAGGACGCCCCTGGCCGTCACCCACTCCGCGATCCGGGCGCGGATCTCCGTCGACTCCGCCCACAGCTCCGGCGCCGACGCCACGTGCGGGAACGCCCCGCCGCCGTTGGCACGGTAGTTGTTCACCGCCAGCACGAACCGCTGCGCGTCGTCCACCGGGGCGTCGTCGAACCTCAGGTTCCTGATCCGCGACCCGGCCGGCCGGGCGATGTCGATGTCGTACGTGGCACCCGACACGTAGTCGTAGGTGTAGTCCGGACGGCCGTTCGCGTTGGTCAGCCTCTCCACGTCCACCGGCGCGTCCGCGGCGGTCCGCACGAAGTACTCCGCCGAGTGCTCCAGGTACGCCCGCACCTGAGCGCCCGTCATCAGCGTGTTGTCGTACACGTACAGGCCGGACAGGTCCCGGACGGTCACCTCGCCCGCCGGGATCTCGCTGGTCCGGGAGAACGGCGACGCCTGCGACAGCACCGGCAGCGCGGCGTGCTCGGTGCCCGCCAGCGCCTCCCGGACCACGTCCTCCTGCACCTTGCTGATCAGATCGATGACCGGCGCGTCGACGGCGCACAACGCGCGTAGATTCGCCCGACGATTCTGACCTGAACACGTCGATCCGGAACACCTCCCTCAGGTGTCGATCCGGTGACCGGCCCCGCACGCTCACCGGAGCGGCCCACCGCACAATTCGGCACTTGTCAATACCCTTTCACCCGCAAGCCGTTCAGCCGTCACCCGCCACCACATCACTACCCACGGGTAAGGCCTAGGGTCGAACCATGCGCCGAGCGAAAATCGTCTGCACCCTGGGTCCCGCGACGGACTCGTACGACCAGATCAAAGCCCTGGTCGACGCCGGAATGGACGTGGCCCGCCTCAACCTCAGCCACGGCGAGCACGCCGAGCACGAGGAGCGGTACCGAAAGGTGCGCAAGGCCGCCGACGAGACCGGCCGCAGCGTAGGACTCCTCGCCGACCTCCAAGGCCCCAAGATCCGCCTGGGCCGCTTCGCCGAAGGCCCCGTACTCCTCGAACGCGGCGACCCCTTCACCATCAGCGTCGAGGACGGCGTCGAAGGCGACCGCCACCTCTGCGGCACCACCCACGCCGGCCTCGCCGAGGACGTCACCCCGGGCGAACGCGTCCTCGTCGACGACGGCCGGGTCACCCTCGAGGTCACCGCCGTCGACGGCCCCCGCGTCCACACCACCGTCGTCGAAGGCGGCGTCGTCTCCGACCACAAGGGCCTCAACCTCCCCGGCGTCGCCGTCTCCGTGCCCGCCCTCTCCAAAAAGGACGAGGACGACCTGCGCTGGGCGCTGCGCACCGGCTTCGACGTCGTCGCCCTCTCCTTCGTGCGCAGCGGACGCGACATCAAGGACGTCCACCGCATCATGGACGAGGAGGGCCGCCGCCTCCCCGTCATCGCCAAGATCGAGAAACCCCAGGCCGTCCAGGCCCTCGACGAGATCGTCGCCGCCTTCGACGGCGTCATGGTGGCCCGCGGCGACCTGGGCGTCGAGATGCCGCTCGAACAGGTCCCCATCGTCCAGAAACGCGCCGTCGCACTCGCCCGGCGCAACGCCAAGCCGGTCATCGTCGCCACCCAGATGCTCGACTCGATGATCGACAACGCCCGGCCCACCCGCGCCGAAGCCTCCGACGTCGCCAACGCCGTCATCGACGGCACCGACGCCGTGATGCTCTCCGGCGAGACCAGCGTCGGCAAGTACGCCGTCGAGACCGTGCGCACCATGGCCCGCATCGTCGAGGCCGCCGAGGAGGACATCCTCGCCCGCGGCCTGCCCCCGCTGACCGAACGCGACAAACCCCGCACCCAGGGCGGCGCCGTCGCCCGCGCGGCCGCGGAGATGGGCGACTTCCTCGGCGCCCGCTTCCTCGTCGCCTTCACCCAGTCGGGCGACACCGCCCGCCGCCTCTCCCGCTACCGCTCACCCATCCCCCTGCTCGCCTTCACCCCGGACCCGGCCACCCGCTCCCAGCTCAGCCTCTCCTGGGGCGTCGAGACCTTCCTCGGCCCGCACGTGGCCTCCACGGACGCCATGGTCGACCAGGTCGACGAACTCCTGCTGCGGTACGCCCGCTGCGCCGAGGGCGACACGGTCGTCATCACCGCCGGCTCCCCGCCCGGGGTCTCCGGCTCCACCAACATGGTCCGCGTCCACCACATCGGCGAGGACGACAGCCCGAAGTGACCGCGCGCCGCGTCCCGGGTCAGTGCTTGGGACCCACGTGGAGATCCATCAGGGCGACGGACGCCTTGCGGGCCACGGAGACGTTGCAGGGGTCGCTGCCACGGGCCGACGCCGTCCATTCGACACCCACCTTGTCCAGCGTGTCGGTGAAGAGCTTCCTGATGTCGTCGGACTTGTTGGTGAAGAAGTACCGCGGGTACTCGTAGCGCTTGCGCTCGCCGGCGACCACACGGGTCGTCCAGTTGGTGATCCGGCAGCCGTCCGAATGGACGAGCCCGCGGATGAACGCCCAGGGGTGCGCGTCGACGACCGCCTGCTGCCAGGGCTCCAGGGCGATGGTGCGCGTGTGCTTCATGCCCGGTCCGTGCTGAGGGAAGAGACAGGGCCAGTGCTTGCTGGAGCTGGTGACCGCCACACAGCCCTGTCTCCGCACGCGGCAGACGCTGTTGTCGGGTCTGACAGCGCGGAGTGCCGCCTCGCACTCGTCGATGACGCCCGGCCACGCCTCGTCCAGGACGACGCGCATGTAGTAGACGCCTCTGCGGTGGGTGCTGATGCAGCCGTCGCCGAGGTACAGGCCGAGAAGGTGGGCGTACGCGCCGGGGTCGTCAGGGACGCCGGGAGTGGCCTGACAGCGGGGGCAGGACGTGCCCGCGCGCCTGAGCGGCTCGATGCGCGTTCGCCAGGAGCGGATGGCGTACCTGGACACGCCCATCTCTTTGCTGACGGCGTTCAGACTGCGGCCCTGCGCCACCAGTTGCAGCGCTCGCCGGCGTGTACCCATGTCGTACATGTGGCCACTCTGAGGCCCCGGCCACGACAGCGTGCAGCAAAAAGTGGATGTTCACGAGAACGTGCACATCCACTTCGTAGTGACCTTGGAACCCAAGGAAAGGTGCCCCGGGTCGGACTCGAACCGACACTGTATGGGTTTTGAATCCATTGCCTGCTGCCAATTGGGCTACCGGGGCCCGAGGAATCAAAGGTTTCCCCTCGACCCTTTGCGCGACCACCTTACCGCAGCTAGGTAGGCTCTTGTCAGCAGAGTTCTGCCTCGCACCAAGGAGCCCACGTTGAGCGCCCCCGAGTCGCCCCAGCCCGCAGACGTGTCCGACGACGGCAAGTCGCACGTGCCGCCGATGACGACGCGCGTCGTCATCGCCGAGGACGAGGCACTGATCCGGCTCGATCTCAAAGAGATGCTCGAGGAGGAGGGGTACACGGTCGTCGGCGAGGCGGGCGACGGTGAGCAGGCCGTCGAGCTGGCCCGTGAGCACCGCCCCGACCTGGTGATCCTCGACGTGAAGATGCCCAAGCTGGACGGCATCTCCGCGGCCGAGAAGATCGCCGAGGAGTCCATCGCCCCCGTGCTGATGCTGACCGCCTTCTCGCAGCGCGACCTGGTGGAGCGGGCGCGGGACGCGGGCGCGATGGCGTACCTGGTCAAGCCGTTCAGCAAGAGCGACGTGGTGCCCGCGATCGAGATGGCGGTGTCGCGGTTCACGGAGCTGAAGGAGCTGGAGCGTGAGGTCGCCGACCTCAGCCAGCGTCTGGAGACGCGCAAGCTGGTGGACCGCGCCAAGTCGGTGCTGCAGACGCAGTACGGGCTGACCGAGCCGGCCGCGTTCCGCTGGATCCAGAAGACCTCGATGGACCGGCGCATGTCGATGCAGCAGGTGGCCCAGGCGGTCATCGACGACGCCGAGGAGAAGAAGGCCGCGAAGGGCGGCTGAGCGGGGCCGCCGCCCCCTGAGGCACGGGTACGACGAAGGCCCGCGCTCCCGTACCGGGGGCGCGGGCCTTTTGCCCGCGGGTTCAGTCCTCGCCGAGGTAGGCCTTGCGGACCGACTCGTCGTGGAGGAGGTCGCGGCCGGTGCCGGAGAGGACGATGTTGCCGACCTCCATCACATGGCCGTGGTCGGCCAGCGACAGGGCCGCCTGGGCGTTCTGCTCGACGAGCAGGATGGTGGTGCCCTGGGACTTCAGCTCGGCGATGGTCGCCATGATCTTCTGCATCATGATCGGCGACAGACCCATGGAGGGCTCGTCGAGCATGAGCAGCTGGGGCCGGGACATCAGGGCCCTGCCCATGGCGAGCATCTGCTGCTCACCGCCGGAGAGGGTTCCGGCGGCCTGCTTGCGGCGTTCCCCGAGGATGGGGAAGAGGTCGTAGGCGCGCTGGATGTCCTGCTCGATGCCGGCCTTGTCGCTGCGCAGGAAGGCGCCGAGGCGGAGGTTGTCCTCGATCGTCATGCGCGGGAAGATGTGCCGTCCCTCGGGGGAGTGGGCCAGTCCGAGCGAGACGATCTTGTGGGCGGGGACCTTCTTCAGCGACTTGCCGTTGAACCTGATCTGGCCGCCGACCGGCTTGAGAAGTCCGGAGAGCGTGCGCAGGGTGGTGGTCTTGCCGGCGCCGTTGGTGCCGATCAGGGTGACCACTTCGCCGGCGCCGACGCTGAACGAGATGCCCTTGACGGCCTGGATCTTGCCGTAGGCGACTTTCAGGTCCTCGACCTCGAGGAGTGCGGTCATCGGTCGTTCTCCTTGCCGGGCGCGGCGTCCGTGGGGGCGTCGGCCTCCGTCTCCGCCTGTGCTTCTGTCTCGGCGTCCGTGGCGGGTTCGGCGTCCGTGGCGGCTGCGGCTCGCGCCTCGGTGTCCGGCCGTGTGTCCGCGTCAGCCGTCTCGTCGGCCGTTCCGGCGGCGGGCGCCGGGGTGCCGGCCGCCTTGGCGGGGGTCCGGGGCCGGCCCGCTGCCTCGGCCGCCGCTTCGGCGGCCTCGACCTCGGCGGCCTCCGCGGCCCCGGGGTCGTTCGCCAGCGGTTCGCCGATGTAGGCGGCGATGACCCGTTCGTCGCCCTGGACCGTGGCGGGGTCGCCCTCGATCAGCTTCTGTCCCTGGACGAGGACGGCGACCCGGTCGCAGAGGTTGAAGATGAACCGCATGTCGTGCTCGATGACGAGGACGGCGGTGCCCTGGTCGCGGATGGCGAAGATGAGCTCTTCCGCCGCCCGGGTCTCCTGGGGGTTCATGCCCGCGGTGGGCTCGTCGAGGAGCAGCAGTCCCGGTTCGCTGGCGAGCGCGCGGGCGATCTCGAGCTTGCGCTGCTCGCCGTAGGGGAGGTTGCGTGCGAGCTGGTCGGCCTTCTCGGCGAGGCCGACGAACTCCAGCAGCTCCATGGCGCGGGCGCGGGAGGCGGCCTCGGCCTTGTGGAAGCCGGGCCCGCGCAGGACGGCCGACCAGAAGCCCTCCTTGGTGCGGGTGTGGCGGCCGACGAGGACGTTCTCCAGGACCGTCATGTTGGCGAACAGCCGGATGTTCTGGAACGTGCGGGCGATGCCGGCGGCGGTCACCTTGAAGGACTTGGGCGGGAGCACCTTGTCCTTGTAGCGGACCTCGCCCTCGGTGGGGATGTACAGCCCGGTGAGGCAGTTGAAGAAGGTGGTCTTGCCGGCGCCGTTGGGGCCGATCAGGCCGACGATCTCGCCGCTGCGGACGGTGAGGTCGACGTCCCGGACGGCGGTGAGGCCGCCGAACCGCATGGTGACGCCGCGCGCGTCGAGGACGACGGTGCCGGGGGCGGGCGCGCCCGCGGCGGTGTCCTTGGTGGTGGTGTCGGTGGTCATGGTGGTCAGGCCCCCGTCTTGCTCAGGACTGTGGGCGCGTCGGCCTCTTCGTGGAACTCCAGCCGGCGGCGCCGGTTGGGGATGAGGCCCTCGGGACGGAAGCGCATCAGCAGTACGAGCGCGATGCCGAACGCGAGGAGCTGGTAGTCGCCCAGGAACTGGAGTTTGTTGGGGATGAGGAAGAGCAGCGCGGCTCCGATGAGGGGTCCGGCGATGGTGCCCATGCCGCCGAGCACGACCGCGGCGAGGAGGAAGGCGGAGTTGGGCGGGGTGGTGCCGGCGAACAGGTACTGCTCGGGGGTCACGGTGTAGGTGACGTGCGCCTGGACCGTGCCGGCGAGGCCGGCGAGGGTGGCGCCCACGGCGAAGGCGATGAGCTTGACCCGGAAGCCGTTGATGCCCATGGCGAGGGCGGCGGTCTCGTCCTCGCGGATGGCGACCCAGGCCCGGCCGATGCGGGAGTCGCCGCTGCGCCGGAAGACGAGGACGACGACGGCCGTGATGAGCAGCATCAGGAAGAAGTAGTTGGCGAACCGGCCGATGGTGAAGCCGCCGATGTCGTGTGCGACGCCCAGGTCGAAGCCCAGGATGTTCAGGTCCGGGATGGACGCGATGCCGTTGGAGCCGTTGGTGAGGTCCGGGCCGGAGGTGCCGTCGGTGTTGTTCACGGCGATGCGGAAGATCTCACCGAAGCCGAGGGTGACGATGGCCAGGTAGTCGCCGCGCAGCCGCAGGGTGGGCGCGCCGATGAGCACGCCGAAGACGAGCGAGGCGGCGGCACCGACGAGGACGGCGGCCCAGAAGGGGAAGTGCACGCCGAAGGGCGAGCTGGGCGAGCCGGAGACGAGCGCGGCCGCGTAGGCGCCGACGCCGAGGAAGGCGACGTAGCCGAGGTCGAGCAGGCCGGCGAGGCCGACGACGATGTTCAGGCCCAGGGCGACGGTGGCGAAGATGAGGATGTAGACGCCGAGGGTGGCGTACTGGTCGTCGGTCTGGGTGAAGGGGAACAGGGCCGCCGCGACGAACGCGCCGCAGACGGTGATGTTCTGGTGGCGGGCGCTGATCTGGGAGGCGTGGGCGATCAGGCCGGAGCGGTTCAGTGCGCTGAAGCCGAAGCCGGCGGTGATCAGGAAGCCGACGAACAGCTCGTCGTACTCGGTGCCGATGCCGTAGGTGAAGACGGTCAGGGCGACCGCCAGGACGGCGACGATGATCAGGATCTCGGCGTAGGACGGCAGGGTGCGCACGGGGCGCGGGGAGCCGGAGGCGAAGGCCGCCCGCAGCACCGCCAGGGCGTGTCCGGTGTCGTGCGTGAACCGTTCCCAGCCGCCGGCCTCGGGGTCGATCGGGTCGGGTTCGGGGCGCTCGAAGGGGAGGGCCAGGGCGCCGACGAGGGCGATGAGCGTGGCGGCGGCGGCGAGGTAGCCGCCCGGTTCGAGGTTGACGACGCCGCCGAGTTCGGCGCTGATCGAGACGACGGTGTACCAGACGGTGGCGAAGGTGCCGAGCACGGCGTACTTCACGGCCGCGTCGGCGCCGGCCGGGGTGAGCCAGCCCAGTCCTCTGACGCCGTGGGAGGCGAGGCAGAAGAGGGTGGCGAGGGCGCCGCCGACGAGGACGAGCACCTGGAGTCCGCCCGGGTAGCCGTAGACGGTGAGGTCGCCGGGGAAGGCGGAGGTCCAGGTCCAGGCGAGGAAGGTGGATATGACGGCGAGGACGCTGCCGCCGGTGGCGAGGGCCCGCGCGAGGTTCGCGGGGATGCCGATGAGCCCGGAGGGGGTGTTCGGGGCGGGTGCGGCCACGGTCTTCTGTGCTGTGGTCTGTGTGGTCATCGGTGTCACGCCCTGTCCGCGACGCGCTCGCCGAGCAGGCCCTGTGGCCGGAACAGGAGCACGAGGATGAGGAGGATGAAGGCCCAGACCTCGGCCCAGGACTGGCTGCCGAACTGGTCCAGGCCGGGGATGTCGGCGATGTAGGCGGTGGCCAGGGTCTCGACGACGCCGAGGACCACACCGCCGATCATGGCTCCGTAGATGTTGCCGATACCGCCGAGCACGGCCGCGGTGAAGGCCTTGAGGCCGAGGATGAAGCCCATCTTGAAGTCGATCTGGCCGTACTTCAGACCGCTGGCGACACCGCCGACGGCGGCGAAGACGGCGCCGAGGGCGAAGGCGATCACGATGATGCGGTCGGTGTTGACGCCCATCAGCTTCGCGGTGTCCGGGTCCTGCGCGGTGGCCTGCATGCCGCGGCCGGTGCGGGTGCGCATGACGAAGTAGGCGAGGAACGCCATGCTGAGGGGTGCCGCGACGAGCAGGAAGATGTCGCCGGTCTGGACGGTGGCGCCGCCGATGGTGAACGGGCCGCCTTCGATCTGCGGGAAGGCCAGCTTGGACTTCGCCTCCGGGTAGAAGGCCCAGACGGCCTGCTGGAGTGCGAGGGAGAGTCCGATGGCGGTGATCAGCGGGGCGAGCCGGGGCGCGCCGCGCAGCGGGCGGTAGGCGAACCGTTCCGCTCCGATGGCGACCAGCACCGAGGTGATCATGGCGCCGATCAGCATGAGCGGCAGGGCGACCCACATGGAGGTGCCGTCCGGCAAGACGTACAGATGCACGGTGATGGCGCCGAAGGCGCCGACCATGAAGATCTCGCCGTGGGCGAAGTTGATGAGCTGGACGATGCCGTAGACCATTGTGTAGCCGATGGCGACCAGGCCGTACATGGATCCCAGTAGCAGGCCGTTGACCAGCTGCTGCGGCAGTTCGTTCACCGCATGTCCTCCGAGACTTTCGGGTTCGACGGATGGGCCGGAACCGAGTCCGCGCGGGGCGCCAGTGGAACAGCGCCCCGCGCGGCTCGTGTGAGTGGTGCGGGGGAGGTCAGCCGGTGAAGGTGCCGGACTTCACGGTGGTCCAGTCGCCGCCCTTGACGGTGTAGACGGTGAGCTGCTTGTTGGTCGCGTCACCGAACTCGTCGAAGGAGACCTTGCCGGTCACGCCGTCGAAGGAGACGTTCTGCATGGCGTCGACGACCTTGGCGCGGGCGTCGTCGGGCAGCTTGCCGTCGTTGTCGTCGACGACCTTCTTGACGGCCTCGATGATGGCCCAGGCGGAGTCGTAGGAGTAACCGCCGTACGCCTCGTAGTCCTCCTTGTAGCCCTCGGCCTTGTAGTTCGCGACGAACTCCTTGGCGGACGGCAGCGACTCGACGGGCGCGCCGACGGAGGTGGCGAGGTCGCCGGTGCCGGCCGCGCCGGCCAGCTTGATGAAGTCGGCGCTGTAGATGCCGTCGCCGCCGACCAGCGGGATCTTGGCGCCGGCTTCCTTGATCTGCTTGCTCAGCGGGCCGGCCTGCGGGTACTCGCCGCCGTAGTAGACGACGTCGGCGCCGGAGTTCTTCACCTTGGTGGCGACGGCGCTGAAGTCCTTGCTCTCCGGGTTGATGTGCTCGGTGCCGACGACCTGGCCGCCGAGCTTCTTGAACTCCTCGGTGAAGGTGGCGGCCAGTCCGGCGCCGTAGGTCTTCTTGTCGTCGATGACGAAGACCTTCTTCTTCTTGGCGTCGTTGTAGACGTACTGCGCGGCGAACGGTCCCTGGATGGCGTCCGTGGTCGCGGTGCGGAAGTACGACTTGTACGGCCGTTCCTTCTTGGTTTGCCAGTTCACGCCCTGGGTGAGGGCGGGGTTGGTGTTCGCGGGGGAGACCTCGACCAGCTTGGCGGTGTCGAAGACCTTCTGCATCGACTCGCCGACGGAGGAGTTCAGCGGGCCGACGACGCCGAGCACGTCCTTGTTGGCGACGAGCTTGGTGGCGTTCTGCTGGCCGACGGAGGCCTGGCCCTGGTCGTCGAGCGCCTCGATCTTGAAGGTGACGCCCTCGACGTGCTTCTCCTTGTTGGCGATCTTCGTGGCGAGGTCCACGGAGTTCTTGATGCCGAGGCCGAGCGCGGAGAGGTCGCCGGTCAGCGGTGCGTCGACGCCGATGACCACGGTGGTGTCACCGTTGCCCGAGTCCGAGCCGCCGCCGTTGTCGTCGCGTGAGCCGCAGGCGGTGAGGGTGAGTGCACCTGCCGCCAGGGCGGCGGTGATGGAGATGAGCGAACGTTGACGCACGATCCAGTCCTTTCCCCTGACAGCCGCTTCCCCGTGGAAACGGCCGAGTCGAGCGCTGGGCCGAGTGAGAATCAGGCGGCGCGGTGACTGGCCGTGACTCTAAGCGTGTGGGGGGAATGTGGAGGAGACTCTGGCCAAGGCTGTGACGCTCTTGTTATGACACGACGTATTGCAGAGCGGTACTGAGTGGGGAGAAGAGCTGAATTCCCGCCGATTTGCCCTGTCCGCATGGTGAGAAACCGCAGGAACCGGCGGGGGTGCTCCAGGTGTATCAGGCGTTTTGCTGATTACCGGAATCCGTTGCCGCAGGCCACCTCCAGGGCCGCGGACAGGTCCCTCGCGTACCGGGCGCCGAGGATGTAGCTGTGCGCCTCTTTTGCGCGCGTGTTACGCAGTGTTACGTCCAGGAAAGGGAGTCCGGCGTTCCGTGGCACTTTTCCGCATTCCGTCACGCGGGCGGTCACGGTGATCTTGCGGGACATGCCCCCTTTCACTCGTAAAGGAGTGGTCGGCCCGGATCCGAGGGACAGGCCCGCGCAGGGCTGGGAAATGTCCAGGACGAGCACCGGAGCATCGGATTCCGAAAACGCTTGTATTGTGAATTCAAATTCAGGCAAAGTCGCCCGCGCGTCTCTGACCTGCATGGACAGGTAACGGAAGGACGTCGTCTGACTCGGGAAGCGGGGTTCGGGCGGTGGTGCGGGGCGTGGGCGCGTGAGGTGGAGGGCGAACCCGCCGACGAGTACGGCGACGGCGAGGAGCGCGCCGGCCGCGGTCCGGCGGCGGCGTCCCGGCGTGCGTGCGGACGGCCTGTTCCAGGGGTGCGGGGCGGCGGGGGCGGGGTCCGACGGGCGCGTGTCGCCGTCCGGTTCGACGGGACCGATCCCGCTCATCGCCAGGGCCCCTCACCGGGCCCTCCGGAGCGGTACCACGCGACGCACCCCTCGCGCGCCTGACGCCCCGTCACCCTGCCGACATCGCGCGCCCCTTCGCGCCGGGCGGCGCGCGCGGCCTCCACCACCTCGCGCAGGATCTCGTACTGGCCGCCGGACATGCCCATGGACTGGTAGTCGCCGTAGCCGCGGCCGTCGAGCACCTCGCGCGACCAGTGGCCGACGATGCGGACGCAGAGGTCCACGTCGGAGGTCGCCCGGGGGGACGGGGAGGTGCGGGCCGCGGGGGAGGCGTCACGCGCTGTGCCCGGGCCGGCCGTACCGCACCCGGCCACGGCCAGGGCCGTCGCGAGCACGGCCGGGAAGGGCGCGCGGAACGCCCCGGCGCCGCGAGAGGTGCCGCCCCGTCCCATGACACGGAACGCTGGAGCGCCCGCCGGCCGCGGGCAAGGGCGGCGACGGGCGCGGTGCCACGGGAGCGGGGCGGGTGTGCGGGGGAGCGCGAGGCGTGCGGGGTGCGCGGTGCCGAGGGCTCCCCGCGCCCCGGCGGCCGTCAGCCGGCCGCCTTCTCCGCGTCACCGGGCCGCGCGTCCCGCAGCAGGCAGGTCAGCCGGGCGGTGCACACCCGCTTGTCCGCCTCGTCGGTGATCACGATCTCGTACGTCGCCGTGGACCGCCCCCGGTGCACCGGGGTGGCGACTCCGGTGACCAGACCGGAGCGGACCCCCCGGTGGTGCGTGCAGTTGAGGTCCACGCCGACCGCGATCCTGCCCACGCCGCCGTGCAGCATCGAGCCGACCGAGCCCAGCGTCTCCGCCAGCACGGCGGACGCGCCGCCGTGCAGCAGGCCGTAGGGCTGGGTGTTGCCCTCCACCGGCATCGTGCCGACGACGCGCTCCGCCGACGCCTCCGTGATCTGCACGCCCATCCGCGTGCCGAGGTGGCCCGCCGAGAACAGCGCCTGGAGGTCCACACCGAGCGCGGCGTACTCGTCGATGACCTCCTGCGGGAACTTCACCTGCTGCGGCTCTCCCATGGGCCCGGCTCCAATCGTGCGTCGGTACGTTCGTACGTCTGTGCCCTGAGCGCACGCTCAGTCGGTCGCCGATTGTTCCAGACGCACCACGACCGACTTGCTGGCCGGGGTGTTGGAGGTGTCCGCGGTGGCGTCCAGCGGCACCAGGACATTGGTCTCCGGGTAGTAGGCGGCGGCGCACCCCCGCGCCGTCGGGTAGTGCACGACGCGGAAACCGGGCGCCCTGCGCTCCACACCGTCCTTCCACTCGCTCACCAGGTCGACGTAGGAGCCGTCCGCGAGCCTCAGCTCCCGGGCGTCCTCCGGGTTCACCAGCACCACGCGGCGCCCGTTCCTGACGCCCCGGTAGCGGTCGTCCAGGCCGTAGACCGTGGTGTTGTACTGGTCGTGCGAGCGCAGCGTCTGCAGCAGCAGCCGGCCCTTCGGCACCTGCGGGCACTCCACCGGCGCCGCGGTGAAGTTGGCCTTGCCGGTCGCGGTGGGGAAGCGGCGCTCGTCGCGCGGGGCGTGCGGGAGGGCGAAGCCGCCGGGGCGCGCCACGCGCGCGTTGAAGTCCTCGAAGCCGGGCACCACGCGCGCGATGCGGTCGCGGACCGTCGCGTAGTCCCTCTCGAACTCCTCCCACGGCACGTCGTCCTCCGCGCCGAGGACCCGGCGGGCCAGCCGGCACACGATGGCCGGCTCCGACAGCAGGTGCGGGCTCGCCGGCTCCAGCCGCCCGCGCGAGGCGTGCACCATGCCCATGGAGTCCTCCACCGTCACGAACTGCTCGCCGCCCGCCTGCAGATCGCGCTCGGTGCGGCCCAGCGTCGGCAGGATCAGGGCGCGCGTGCCCGTGACCGCGTGCGAGCGGTTCAGCTTCGTCGACACGTGCACCGTCAGCCGGGCCCGGCGCATCGCGGCCTCGGTGACCTCGGTGTCGGGGGAGGCGGCGACGAAGTTGCCGCCCATCGCGAAGAACACCTTCGCCGCCCCGTCGCGCAGCGCGCGGATCGCCCGGACGACGTCGTGGCCGTGCTCGCGCGGCGGCGCGAAGCCGAACTCCCGCTCCAGGGCGTCCAGGAACGCCGGCGCGGGCCGTTCGACGATGCCCATGGTGCGGTCGCCCTGCACGTTGGAGTGGCCGCGCACCGGGCACACGCCCGCGCCCGGGCGGCCGATGTTGCCGCGCAGCAGCAGGAAGTTGACGATCTCGCGGATCATCGGCACGGAGTGCTTGTGCTGGGTCAGGCCCATCGCCCAGCAGACGACGATCCGCTCCGAGTCCAGCACCATCCGCAGGAACCGCTCGATGTCCTCGCGCGCCAGGCCGGTCGCGGCGAGCGTGGAGTCCCAGTCGGCGGCGCGGGCGGCCTCGGCGAACTCCTGGAAACCGTGGGTGTGTTCGCGGACGAACTCCTCGTCGACCGCGCCCGGGGTGTCCAGGACCAGCTTGTTCAGGAGGCGGAAGAGGGCCTGGTCGCCGCCGATGCGGATCTGCAGGAACAGGTCGGTCAGCGCGGTGCCTGCGGTGAGCCCCTTGAGCGTCTGCGGGTTCTTGAAGCGCTCCAGGCCCGCCTCCGGCAGCGGGTTGACGCTCACCACGCGCGCGCCGTTCGCCTTGGCCTTCTCCAGCGCGGACAGCATGCGCGGGTGGTTGGTGCCCGGGTTCTGCCCGGCGACCACGATCAGGTCCGCCCGGTACAGGTCCTCCAGCAGCACGCTGCCCTTGCCGACGCCGATCGTCTCCGACAGGGCCGAACCGGAGGACTCGTGGCACATGTTGGAACAGTCGGGCAGGTTGTTCGTGCCGAGCTTGCGCGCGAAGAGCTGGTAGAGGAACGCGGCCTCGTTGCTGGTGCGGCCCGACGTGTAGAAGACGGCCTCGTCCGGGGAGGACAGCGCGGCCAGCTCCTCGGCGACGATGCCGAAGGCGCGCTCCCAGCTCACCGGCTCGTAGTGGTCGGCGCCCTCCGGCAGATACATGGGGTGGGTCAGCCGGCCCTGCTGCCCCAGCCAGTACCCGCTGCGGCGGGCCAGGTCGGAGACCGGGTGCGCGGCGAAGAACTCCGGGGTGACCCGGCGCAGCGTGGCCTCCTCGGCCACCGCCTTCGCGCCGTTCTCGCAGAACTCCGCGCGGTGCCGGTGCTCCGGCTCCGGCCAGGCGCAGCCCGGGCAGTCGAAACCGTTCTCCTGGTTGACGCCGAGCAGCGTCAGCGCCGTGCGCCTCACACCCATCTGCCGGTGGGCCATGCGCAGGGTGTGACCGATCGCGGGGAGCCCGGCGGCCGCCCGCTTCCGCTCGGCCACCTTCGGCGCGTCCTGGACCGGATCACCCTGGGGCGGCTTCGTTGCCATCGCGCACTCCGTTCACGCACACGTGTGAGGTGGATCTCCGATCCTCCCACGGGGCCCGGGCCGGGGCGGAGGGAAGGGAGCGCGGATCTCGCGGGCGAGGCTCGCGGGGCCGCGCCCCGGTGTGCCGGAGGTGCGCGGCGCGGGGGCGGGAGCCGGTGTCGGTGGGGCGTGGCAGGATCGGACCCGTGGCAGAGACAGCATCGAAGAAGACCGACCAGACCTCCGGCGGGACCCGCCCGCGCCTGATGCTCATGGACGGGCACTCACTGGCGTACCGCGCGTTCTTCGCGCTGCCCGCGGAGAACTTCACCACCGCGACGGGCCAGCCGACGAACGCGATCTACGGCTTCGCGTCGATGCTCGCCAACACCTTGCGTGACGAGGCACCCACGCACTTCGCGGTCGCCTTCGACGTGTCCCGCAGGACATGGCGCTCGGAGGAGTTCGCCGAGTACAAGGCGAACCGCTCCAAGACCCCCGACGAGTTCAAGGGCCAGGTCCAGCTGATCGGCGAGCTGCTCGACGCGATGGGCGTGCCCCGCTTCGCCGTCGAGGGCTTCGAGGCGGACGACGTCATCGCCACGCTCGCCACCCAGGCCGAGGCCGAGGGCTTCGAGGTGCTGATCGTCACCGGCGACCGCGACTCCTTCCAGCTGGTCTCCGACCACGTCACGGTGCTGTACCCGACCAAGGGCGTCTCCGAGCTGACCCGCTTCACCCCGGAGAAGGTCTTCGAGAAGTACGGCCTGACGCCCGCGCAGTACCCGGACTTCGCAGCCCTGCGCGGCGACCCGTCGGACAACCTGCCCGGCATCCCCGGCGTCGGTGAGAAGACCGCCGCGAAGTGGATCAACCAGTTCGGCTCCTTCGCCGAGCTGGTCGAGCGGGCCGACGAGGTCAAGGGCAAGGCCGGGCAGAACCTCCGCGACCACCTGGAGTCCGTCAAGCTCAACCGCCGGCTCACCGAGCTGGAGCGCCAGGTGGAGCTGCCGAAGGGCGTGCTCGACCTGGAGCGCACCGCCTACGACCGCAAGACCGTGGCGATGATCCTCGACACCCTGGAGATCAGGAACCCCTCGCTGCGGGAGCGGCTCTTCGCCGTCGACCCGGGCGCCGAGGAGGCCGAGGCCGCCCCGGTCGCCGCGGACGGCGTGGAGGTCGACGGCACCGTGCTGGGCACCGGCGAACTGGCCGGCTGGCTCGCGGAGCACGCCACCGGCCCGGTCGGCGTCGTCGCGGTCGACACCTGGGCGCTCGGCACCGGCTCCGTCGCCGAGATCGCGCTGGCCACGGCGGAGGGACCGGCCGCCTGGTTCGACCCGGCCGAGCTGGACGAGGCCGACGAGCAGGCGTTCCGCGCCTGGCTCGGAGACGCGGCCCGTCCCAAGGTGTTCCACAACGCCAAGCGCGCGATGCGGGTCTTCCCCGAGCACGGCTGGCGGATCGAGGGCGTCACCATGGACACGGCGCTCGCCGCGTACCTGGTGAAGCCGGGCCGCCGCTCCTTCGACCTGGACGCCCTGTCCCTGGAGTACCTGCACCGGGAGCTGGCGCCCGCCGCCGCGCCCGACGGACAGCTCGCCTTCGGCGCGGACGACGGCGCCCAGGCGCACGCGCTGATGGTGCAGGCCCGCGCCGTCCTCGACCTGGGCGAGGCCTTCGAGGGCCGCCTCGCCGACGTGGGCGCCTCCGACCTGCTGCGCGACATGGAGCTGCCCACCTCCGCCCTGCTGGCCCGCATGGAGCGGCACGGCATCGCGGCCGACCGGGCGCACCTGGAGGCCATGGAGCAGATGTTCGCCGGCGCCGTGCAGCAGGCGGTGAAGGAGGCGCACGCCGCGGCGGGGCACGAGTTCAACCTGGGCTCGCCCAAGCAGCTCCAGGAGGTCCTCTTCGGCGAGCTGGCCCTGCCCAGGACGAAGAAGACCAAGACCGGTTACACCACGGACGCCGACGCCCTCGCCTGGCTCGCCGGGCAGACGGACAACGAACTGCCGGTGATCATGCTGCGTCACCGTGAGCAGGCGAAGCTCCGCGTCACCGTCGAGGGCCTGATCAAGACGATCGCCGCGGACGGCCGCATCCACACCACGTTCAACCAGACCGTCGCCGCGACGGGCCGGCTGTCCTCCACGGACCCCAACCTGCAGAACATCCCGGTCCGCACGGACGAGGGCCGCGCCATCCGCCGCGGTTTCGTGGTCGGCGAGGGCTTCGAGGCGCTGCTCACCGCCGACTACAGCCAGATCGAGCTGCGCGTGATGGCCCACCTCTCCGAGGACGCCGGTCTGATCGAGGCGTTCACGTCCGGCGAGGACCTGCACACCACGGCCGCCGCCCAGGTGTTCTCCGTCGAGCGGTCCGCGGTGGACGCGGAGATGCGCCGCAAGATCAAGGCGATGTCCTACGGCCTGGCCTACGGCCTGTCCGCCTTCGGCCTGTCCCAGCAGCTGAACATCGAGGCGGCGGAGGCGCGCGCCCTGATGGACGCCTACTTCGAACGCTTCGGCGGCGTACGGGACTATCTGCGCCGCGTCGTGGACGAGGCGCGGGCGACGGGGTACACGGCGACGCTGTTCGGCCGCCGCCGCTACCTGCCGGACCTCAACAGCGACAACCGCCAGCGCCGCGAGGCGGCGGAGCGGATGGCGCTGAACGCGCCGATCCAGGGCACGGCGGCGGACATCGTCAAGATCGCCATGCTGAACGTCGACCGCGCCCTGCGCGAGGCGGACCTGCGCTCCCGCATGCTCCTCCAGGTCCACGACGAGATCGTCCTGGAACTCGCCCCCGGCGAGCGCGAACAGGTCGAGGACCTGGTCCGCCGCGAGATGGCGTCCGCCGTCGAGCTCCGGGTGCCCCTGGGCGTCTCGGTGGGCGCGGGCCCGGACTGGGAGTCGGCGGCGCACTGACGCGGTGCGCGGGGCCGGGCGCGGCGTCTGCCCCTGCGGGTGAACACCCGCGCGCCCGCGGCCGGGCGCCTGCCCCCTCCGGCCGGTGCGCCGCCGCGCAGCGGCACGGAGGCGCCGGTACGCGCCGGCCGGGCTGCCGTTCGCCCGGCCCGTCCCCGTGCGGCAGGCAGGCCGGCGCCTGCGGTTTCACCCCGGCGGTGGCCGCCGGTGGCCGGGCGGCGCCCTCGCCGGGGCGGTCGAGCGCCCCGGCCCGCCGTGCCGCCCCGAGGCGTCCGCAGGGCGCCGTGACCGCAGGCCGGGCGGGGTCCGGGAGGGTGTCCCGGCGGCTGCCGGGCTCCCCGTGCTTCACTCGCCTGGCCCTCACAGGGGAGCCCGCGCCGGACCGGGCGGAGAGCATGCCAGGCATGGGTATACGCATGCCTCACCGCAGAGCGGCACCCCCGCGGGCCGACGCCGACGGACCCACCACCCAGGCGTTTCCGCCGGTCCCGGTCTTCGCGGCCGCCGCAAGCACCGCCCGCGTCCCCGGCGGCCTCACGGCCGCCTTCCGCGACGCCGCCGCCCGGCTCGGCGTCCGCGTCACCGGCGGCCGGCGGAGAACCGGCCGCACCCCCACCGCCCCGGGCGCCGGGACGGAACAACCCCCGTGGCGGCTGTGGGCCGAGCTGGCCCGCGCCTACCTCACCCTCGCCCTCACCCTGCTGCCCCGGCCCCGCCCGGTCCGCACGGTCACCGTGTTCGTCGCGGCGAGCGAGACCCTCAGCATGCGGCCGTACGGTCCGGCTCCCGCGTATCCGCGCCCGCAGGGCCCCCCGTGGCCGGGACCCGACGCCACACCCTGACGGCGACGGCGTACACCGGCAGCGCGGCGACCAGCCCCGCGCCCGCGCCGAAACAGACGGTCGGGATCAGCTCGTAGGGCTTCGCCATGTGGCCCCAGTGGGCCCACCACCGGGTGGCCCGCAGCACCGCCGCCACGACCGCGCATCCGCCGAGCAGCAGGGCGGCCCCCCACCGGTCGCCCGCCGACAGCGCCGGCACCCCCGGGGGCACCGCGTCCCCGGGGACCGCGCGCCGCAGCGCCCGCGCCGCGAACGCCACCAGGACGACCGCGGCCACCAGCGACGTCCCGTACTGCGCGTACCAGAACACCGGCGAACCCCCGATCTCCCGCCCCAGCACGGGAAACAGCCGCGTTCCCCACCGGTCGTGATGGGTGAACGCGTCCCACACCACGTGCGTCAGCGCCCCCAGGACGGCGGACACGTACCAACGCGCCACCAGGGACGCCCGTACGCGCGCCCGGGGCGCGCCGCAGCGCACCAGCGCCGCCACCCGCCCCTGGCGCGCCCGCGGCAGCAGCGCCACCAGCGGCTCCCGCACCAACAGCCACAGCCCCACCAGCGCCCAGGCGATCAGCACGTCCACGGTGAACACGCCCCAGCCGGCGTGCGTCACGTCGCCGAACTCCATCGCCCCGGACACCGCACTGGCCGCGTAGTAGGTCATGTCGGGCGCGAAGCTGCCCGCGACCAGCACGGCCGGGACCAGCGGCCCGCGGCCCGTCCCGTCGGTGCGGACGGCCGGCAGGACCGCCGCCGCGTGGCTGAGTGTGAACGGCAACGGGACTCCTCGCAGCGGGGGTTGACCGGGGGCGTCCGGACTCGTCGGCCGGCGGCCCCGGTGCCGGGCGGACCCCAGTATTCGGCAGACCCGCGCGCGCGGGCCCGCCGCCCCGCGAACCGTCCGGACGAGAAGGCGGCCAACCGGTGAATATCGGACATCAACGGGTGTCCGTGCAAAGGAAGTTGTCGTAAGGTCGCGAGGGTCGCCGAACCGGTCCCGCGTCCCGGGGCAGCCGGCGGGGCGGGCAGATCGTCACAACAGGGCGGACACAGCACACGGTGACGGGCGCCGGCAGCGCCCAGGGGAGGGGTTCACTCTATGGCGGCGCACATCGGCAGGCGGCTCCGCAAGCAAGCGGCGACCACCGCCGTGGCCGCGGCAGCGGTGGCGGCCCTGTCCGCGTCCCAGGCGCCCGGCGTCACGGTCGACGACCAGGGCGGACGGAGCACCGGCGACGCCACCTCCGCGCCCGACGCCGCCGCCGACGACAGCGCCACCGGCAACTCGCCGTACTACACGGACCTGCCGCCCCTCAACAGCCCCAGCCCGTCGCCCTCCGCGGGCGCCGGCGACCGGCGCGCCGCCGAGGCCGGCATACCCGCGACCGTCCTCGACGCCTACAAGAAGGCCGAGGCCGCGCTGCGCGAGAAGAAGCCCGGCTGCAACCTGCCCTGGCAACTCCTCGCCGCCATCGGCAAGGTGGAGTCCGGTCAGGCGCGCGGCGGCCGGGTCACCGCCGACGGCACCACCGTCACGCCGATCCTCGGCCCCCAGCTCGACGGCAACGGCTTCGCCCTCATCCGGGACACCGACAACGGCGTCTACGACGGCAACCGCATGTACGACCAGGCCGTCGGGCCCATGCAGTTCATCCCCTCCACATGGGAGTGGGCGGGCCGCGACGGCAACGGCGACGGCCGCGAGGACCCGAACAACATCTACGACGCCGCCCTCGCCGCCGGCCACTACCTGTGCCGCTTCGGCTGGGACCTGTCCGACCAGGGCGACCTGCGCAAGGCGATCCTCAGCTACAACAACTCGACGGACTACCTGAACACCGTCCTGTCGTGGCTGGAGTACTACCGCAAGGGCACCCACGAGATCCCCGACGGCACCGGCAGCCTGCCCGCGGACCGCAGCGACGACACGGCGCGTCCCGGCGCCTCCCCGTCGACGCCGCGCACCACCCCGCCGGCGAGGCCCGGCGACACCCGGCCCGGCAAGCCCTCCGGCTCCCGGCCGGCGCCCGGCCCCGCCGCACCCGGCAACGGCGGCAGCGACAGCCCGAACACGCCGCCCACCACGCCTCCTCCGACCACTCCGCCGACGCCCACCGACACGGTGCATCACCTGGAGGACGCCGGCACCGGCACCCTCACCGCCATGGCGGGCCACACCTTCGCCGAGCGCATCAGCACCCGCGCGGAGACCGAGACCGGCAAGGCGGTCGCCAAGGTGCGGATCCGCTTCACCATCGTCGGCGACACGGACGCCACCTTCGCCGGCGGCGAGAGCGTGGCGACCGTCACCACCGACGCGTCCGGCGTCGCGGTGGCGCCCGCGCTGCGGGCGGGGGAGAGGACCGGCGCGTTCGCCGTCCAGGCGGCCGTCGCGGGCCGCTCGGTCAAGGGCGTCCCCTACCGGGCGACGGTCACCGAGCGCGCCGCCGCCGCCCTCGTCCGCACCGGCCCCGAGGAACTGACCTCCGTCGCGGGCGGCGAGTTCGCCGAGCCGGTCGAGGTCAAGGCCACCTACCGGGGCGCGGCCGCCGGGAAGGTCGCCGTCACCGCCACCCTCGTGACGTCCGCCGACGACCCCGCCGAGAACGACGAGGGCCCCTACTTCAAGGACGCCGACGGCAGGACGGTCCGCACCCTGACCGGTCTCAGGACGGACGCGGACGGGCTGCTGACCCTGCCGAAGCTGTACGCGGACGACACCGCCGGCACGTTCCTGCTCCGCCTCACCACGGCCGGCGGCGCGACCCTCACGGTCGAACTGACCGTGGAACCGGCGGCCACCCCGAGCCCGGACCCCGAACCGTCGACAGACCCCTCGACAGACCCCTCGACGGAGCCGTCCACCGGGCCCTCGCAGACCCCGGGCGCCTGACGACACGGACGCGGGCGCCCCGTACGGAACGGGCGCCCGCGCGTCCTACCCCCGCGACCGCGCGTTGGTGTGCCGGGTCGGCTGCGCCGAGGCCGGGTCCTGGGGCCAGGGGTGCTTCGGGTACCGGCCCCGCAGTTCCGCCCGCACCTGCTGGTAGCCCTCCCGCCAGAAGGAGGCGAGATCGGCGGTGACGGCGGCCGGACGGCCGGCCGGGGACAGCAGGTGGACCAGCAACGGCACCCCGGCCACCGTGGGCGACTCCCGCAGCCCGAACATCTCCTGCAGTTTCACGGCGAGCACCGGCCGCTCCGGGTCGGACCAGTCGATCCGTACGGTCGACCCGCTGGGCACGGTGATCCGCTCGGGCGCCAGCTCGTCGAGGCGCGCCGCCTCGCCGGACGCCCACGGCAGCAGCCGCGCCAGCGCCTGCCCGGCGTCGATGCGGGCGAGGTCCGCCCGGCGCCGCGCCCGGCTCAGCTCCGGCTCCAGCCACTCGTCCACGCGCGCGTGCAGCGCCTCGTCGGACACGTCCGGCCAGGGCTCGCCCAGCCGCTCGTGCAGGAAGGCCAGCCGCTGCCGCAGGACCTCCGCCCCGGCCGGCCACCGCAGCAGCCCGAACCCCTCCCGGCGCAGCCCGTCCAGCAGCGCGGCGCGCACCGGCGCGGGGCCGGCGTCGGTGAGCGGCCGTGCGGCCAGCTCGACCGCCCCGAGCCGTTCGACCCGCCGCGCCACGACGTCCCCGCCGGCCCAGTGCACCTCCTCGCGCCGCTCCGCGAGCGTCCCCGCCGCCCAGCGCGCCACGTCCTCGTCCACGGCGGCCCCCAGCAGGACGCGCGCGTGGCCGCGCCCCACGGGCCGGTCGGCCACGGCCACGGCGATCCACTCGGCCCCGCGCAACGCGGACCCCGCCCCCACCTCGGCCCGCGTCCCGCCCACCATCAGGTACGACCCGCCGTCCACCCGGGCCACCCGCTCCGGGAAGGCGAGCGCCACGACGACACCGACGGCACGCTCCTCCACGCCGGTCCCACCACCGCGCCCGCCCGGCCGCTCCCCGCCACCGCGGGCCACCGGCACCGCACCGCCGCCCGCCCCCGCAGGGGCGTCCGACGCCGGGGTCCCGCCGGAGCCGCCCGCGCCCGGCCCGCCGGCCGGTACGGCTCCCTCCGCCTCGGTCGCCGCCCCGCGCAGCCGTCGTGCCTCCGTGCGCCAGCGTGCCGCGTACCCGTCGCCGCCGCGGCGGGCGGCGCGCAGGGCGGCGGTCAGGTCGTCGCCGTAGTCGCGCGGGGGCTCCTCGGAGAGCAGCGCGACGACCTCGGCCGCGAGGCCGGCGCCCACGCGCGGGGCGGCGTCCATCAGGGCGCGTCCCAGGCGCGGGTGCAGGCCGAGCCGGGTGAGGCGGACGCCGCGCTCGGTGGGGCGGCCGTCCGGCCGTACCGCGCCGATCGCGGTGAGGACGTCGCGGGCCGCCGCCATCGCGCCGCCCGGAGGGGGATCCAGCAGCGCCAGACCGGAGGCGTCCGGATCACCCCAGCAGGCCGCCTGGAGCGCGAACGCCGTCAGGTCGGCCACCTTGATCTCGGGGGAGGGGTACGACGGCAGCCGCGCGTCCTCCGCCTCGGCCCAGCAGCGGTACACCGCGCCCGGCGCCTCACGTCCGGCGCGGCCCGCCCGCTGCCGCCCCGCGGCCCGCGAGGCCCGTACCGTCGCCAGGGCGCTCAGTCCGCGCGCGTGGTCGACGCGCGGCTCGCGGGCGAGACCCGAGTCCACCACGACCCGCACTCCCGGCACCGTCAGCGAGGACTCCGCGACCGACGTCGCCAGCACCACCCGGCGCCGCTCACCGAGCGACAGCACCGCGTCCTGCACGGCGGCCGGCGCCCGCCCGTGCACCTGGAGGACGTCCACCCCGGGCGGGGAGCCCAGCATCCCGGCCACCCGGGAGATCTCCCCGACCCCCGGCAGGAACACCAGCACGTCGCCGTCCCGCTCCGCCAGGGCCCGGCGCGCCACCGCCGCCACATGCGTGAGCAGCGCCGGATCCACCCGCATGCCGTGCGGCGGCCGCACCGCGCGCGGGGGCGGCGCCCACACCACGTCGACCGGGTGCGCGGCGCCCCGCGCCTCGACCACGGGCGCGCCGCCCAGCAGCCGTGCCCAGCCCTCCGCGTCCGTCGTCGCCGACGCGGCCACCAGCCGCAGGTCCGGTCGCAGCGTCTCGCGCACGTCCCACAGGAACGCCGCCGCCGTGTCCGCGTCCAGGTGCCGCTCGTGGCACTCGTCGAGCACCACCGCGTCCACCCCGGCCAGCTCCTGGTCGCGCTGGAGCCGCTGGAGGAGCACACCGGTCGTGACGACCTCCACGCGCGTGTCACGCCCCACGGCCCGCTCCCCGCGCACCGTGAAGCCGACCGAGCCGCCCGCCCGCTCGCCCAGCAGCCACGCCATCCGGCGCGCCGCCGCGCGGGCCGCGATCCGCCGGGGCTCCGCGACCACCACCCGCCGCGCGGGACCCGTGCCCCACAGACCGGCGAGCGCCAGCGGCACCAGGGTGGTCTTGCCGGTGCCCGGCGGCGCCACCAGCACGGACGTGCCGCGGGTGTCGAGCGCCTCGGCGAGCCCGGGCAGGGCCTCGCGCACCGGGAGGGACTCCAGTGCCTCGTGACGGATCACGCGCTCAGTCCCGTACGCACACGAAGACCGCCGTGCCGGGGATCAGGCTGCCGCGCAGCGGGGACCAGCCGCCCCACTCGGAGGTGTTCCAGGCCGGCCACTCCGGCTCCACCAGGTCCACCAGCCGGAACCCGGAGGCGACCACGTCACGGACCCGGTCCCCGAGCGTCCTGTGGTGCTCCACGTACACTGCGTGGCCGCTCTCGTCCTGCTCCACGTACGGCGTGCGGTCGAAGTACGACCCGGACACGCTCAGCCCCTCCGGGCCCGGCTCGTCCGGGAACGCCCAGCGGATCGGGTGCGTCACGGAGAACACCAGCCGCCCGCCCGGCCGCAGCACCCGGTGCGCCTCGCGCAGCACCAGCCGCGGATCGGCGACGAAGGGCAGCGCCCCGTACGCCGAGCAGGCCAGGTCGAAGGAGGCGTCGGCGAAGGGCAGCGCGCCCGCGTCCGCGCACACCAGGGGGAACGCCCCGCCGATGCGCAGCGCGTGCTGGAGCTGGCGGTGCGAGATGTCGAGGGCCACCGGGCGCGCGCCCTGCGCGGCCAGCCAGCGCGAGCACTGTGCCGCGCCGGCGCCCAGCTCCAGGACGTCGCGTCCCTTCAGCTCCTCCGGCGGGCCGAGCAGCCCCGCCTCCGCCTCGTCCAGGCCCTCCGGGCCCCATACGAAACGGTCGTCGCCGAGGAAGGCGCCGTGCTCGGTCTGGTACTCGTCGGCGTTGCGGTCCCACCAGCCCCGGTTGGCCCGGGAGCTCTCCGTGACGCCGGCCTCCCGCCGGGTGGCCTCCGGTTCGGGGACTTCGGGCTCTTGGATGATCGGCTCCCTCGTCGTACTCTTCCGTCCAGCCGGGTCCCCGGTGTGTCGCCGAGGGGGTCTTCTTCACCCCTGCATGGCCTCGGGAGACGGCAGTTGTGCCGGTTATGCGGCGATCCGCCCCGGGTGGGCGGCTTCGTGCATTGACCATGCCCGGCCGCCCCCGTATGCTACAAGTTGCGCTGCGGGCCTGCGCACCTCAGACGTAGCAGGCTGCGCTCGCATCTGTTGTATGTCCCCTCGGTTGTCGAGGCGCCACCGCGTTTTCGTGGCGCTTCCTTGGCTGTCCGGCTTCTGCAGAGCGAAACGGGCTCCGGCGTAGCAGTACCTACGACTTCAATGTCCGTACCGGAGCCCTTTCCCACATGACGAGCAGCACCGAGACCACCGCCACCACCCCGCAGGTAGCGGTCAACGACATCGGTAACGAGGAAGCGTTCCTCGCCGCGATCGACGAGACGATCAAGTACTTCAACGACGGCGACATCGTCGACGGCGTCATCGTGAAGGTCGACCGGGACGAGGTCCTGCTCGACATCGGTTACAAGACCGAAGGTGTCATCCCGAGCCGCGAGCTCTCGATCAAGCACGACGTCGACCCGAACGAGGTCGTCGCCGTCGGCGACGAGATCGAGGCCCTGGTCCTCCAGAAGGAGGACAAGGAAGGCCGCCTGATCCTCTCGAAGAAGCGCGCCCAGTACGAGCGTGCCTGGGGCACCATCGAGAAGATCAAGGAAGAGGACGGCATCGTCACCGGTACCGTCATCGAGGTCGTCAAGGGTGGTCTCATCCTCGACATCGGCCTCCGCGGCTTCCTCCCGGCCTCCCTGGTCGAGATGCGCCGCGTCCGCGACCTCCAGCCCTACGTGGGCAAGGAGCTCGAGGCGAAGATCATCGAGCTGGACAAGAACCGCAACAACGTGGTCCTGTCCCGCCGCGCCTGGCTGGAGCAGACCCAGTCCGAGGTCCGCCAGACGTTCCTCACCACCCTGCAGAAGGGTCAGGTCCGTTCCGGCGTCGTCTCCTCGATCGTCAACTTCGGTGCCTTCGTGGACCTGGGTGGCGTCGACGGTCTGGTCCACGTCTCCGAGCTGTCCTGGAAGCACATCGACCACCCCTCCGAGGTCGTCGAGGTCGGCCAGGAGGTCACGGTCGAGGTCCTCGACGTCGACATGGACCGCGAGCGCGTCTCCCTGTCGCTGAAGGCGACCCAGGAAGACCCGTGGCAGCAGTTCGCCCGCACCCACCAGATCGGCCAGGTCGTGCCCGGCAAGGTCACGAAGCTGGTTCCGTTCGGTGCGTTCGTCCGCGTGGACGAGGGCATCGAGGGTCTGGTCCACATCTCCGAGCTGGCCGAGCGCCACGTGGAGATCCCGGAGCAGGTCGTCCAGGTCAACGACGAGATCTTCGTCAAGGTCATCGACATCGACCTCGAGCGCCGCCGCATCAGCCTCTCGCTGAAGCAGGCCAACGAGGCCTTCGGCGCCGACCCGACGGCGGTCGAGTTCGACCCGACCCTGTACGGCATGGCCGCGTCCTACGACGACCAGGGCAACTACATCTACCCCGAGGGCTTCGACCCCGAGACCAACGACTGGCTCGAGGGCTACGAGAAGCAGCGCGAGGAGTGGGAGCGCCAGTACGCCGAGGCGCAGGCTCGCTTCGAGCAGCACCAGGCGCAGGTCATCAAGTCCCGCGAGGCGGACGAGAAGGCCGCTGCCGAGGGTGGCGAGGCCGCCGCTCCGGCCGCGTCCGGCGGCGGTTCGTACTCCTCCGAGGGCGGCGACCAGTCCGGCGCCCTGGCTTCGGACGAGGCGCTGGCCGCGCTTCGCGAGAAGCTGGCGGGTGGCCAGAGCTGAGCGCTCGCCGCTGAGGGCTAGGTTGATCTGAGGGGTCGCACCTTTCGAGGTGCGACCCCTCAGGCGTTTTTGACGGGTTCGTCGTCGGCCGCGGGCCCGGTGGGAGTTCGTCGCGCAGTTCCCCGCGCCCCTTCAGGGTGTTTCCCCGCGGGCGTCGTCATCGTGGGAATGCCTGTGCTCCGTGCCACGTTGTGGTGGGTGGAACACGAGGAGGAGCGGTCATTGTGCTTGATCCGCAGGATGTGTACGCCTGGGAGCCGAAGGGACTGAGCGTCGTCGACATGGCGCTGGCCCAGGAGTCGGCCGGACTTGTCATGCTCTACCACTTCGACGGATACATCGACGCGGGGGAGACCGGGGACCAGATCGTCGACCGGCTGCTCGACTCGCTGCCCCACCAGGTCGTCGCCCGGTTCGACCACGACCGGCTCGTCGACTACCGGGCGCGCCGGCCCCTGCTCACCTTCACCCGCGACCGGTGGACCGACTACGAGGTGCCGGCCATCACCGTGCGGCTCGTGCAGGACGCCACCGGAGCGCCCTTCCTGCTGCTCTCGGGACCCGAGCCGGACGTGGAGTGGGAGTGCTTCGCCGCGGCCGTGCGGCAGATCGTGGAGCGCCTCGGGGTGCGCCTGTCGGTGAACTTCCACGGCATCCCCATGGGCGTCCCCCACACCCGCCCGGTCGGCCTCACCCCGCACGGCAACCGCACCGACCTCGTCCCGGTGAGCGACAGCCCCTTCGACGAGGCGCAGGTGCCCGGCAGCGTCGAGGCCCTGGTCGAGTACCGGCTCATGCAGGCCGGGCACGACGTCCTGGGCGTCGCGGCGCACGTGCCGCACTACATCGCCCGCTCGCCGTACCCGGACGCGGCGCTGACCGCGCTCGAGGCCATCACGGCCGCCACGGGGCTCGTCCTGCCCGGCGTCGCGCACTCCCTGCGCACCGACGCCCAGCGCACCCAGACCGAGATCGACCGCCAGATCCGGGAGGGCGACGACGAGCTCACCGCCCTCGTCCAAGGCCTGGAGCACCAGTACGACGCCGCCGCGGGCGCCGCGACCCGGGGCAACATGCTCGCCGAGCCGGTGGACATCCCGTCGGCGGACGAGATCGGCCGTGAGTTCGAGAGGTTCCTCGCCGAGCGGGAGGGCGACACCTGACGCCCGCCGGACCGCCGGTCGCAGCCGCCGCCTAGGCTGCTGCCCATGCTGACAGTGGGCCTGACCGGCGGTATCGGAGCCGGCAAGAGCGAGGTGTCGCGGCTGCTCGTGGAGTGCGGAGCCGTGCTGATCGACGCCGACCGCATCGCACGCGAGGTCGTCGAGCCGGGCACGCCCGGGCTCGCCGCCGTCGTGGAGGCCTTCGGCGAGGAGATCCTCGCCGAGGACGGCAGCCTGGACCGGCCCCGCCTCGGCGCCCTCGTCTTCGCCGACCCGGAGAAGCTGACCACGCTCAACTCGATCGTGCACCCCCTGGTGGGCGCCCGGTCGCGGGAACTGGAGGAGGCCGCGCCCGAGGACGCCGTCGTCGTCCACGACGTGCCGCTCCTCACCGAGAACGGCCTCGCCCCGCTCTACGACGTCGTGATCGTCGTCGACACGCGTCCCGAGACCCAGCTCGACCGGCTGGTGCGGCTGCGCGGCATGAGCGAGGCGGACGCACGGGCCCGCATGGCGGCCCAGGCCACCCGGGAGCAGCGCCGGGCGATCGCCGACGTCGTCATCGACAACGACGTGCCCCTCGACGCGCTGGAACGGCGCGTCGAGGAGGTGTGGGCCGAGCTGGTCCGCCGTGCGCGGGAGCCCCGGCCGGAATAACCGGCGCCGGGCGGGGCGTTGGTCCTTCCGAGCGAGGGAAGGATTCCGCCGTGCCCGAGACCAGTGGTCCGTCCGGACGTACGCCGGAGACGCATGTCATCGACTTCCGCGCCGCCGAGCACCTGCTCGCCTCCCGCGACCCGCGGGGCGCGGTGAAGCTGCTCGACGGCGTGATCGACGTCCATCCCGAGAACACGGCCGCCCGGCTGCTGCGGGCGCGCGCCTTCTTCGCGGCCGCCCAGCTGCGCCCCGCCGAGCTGGAGTTCTCGCTCGTCCTGGAGCGGGAGCCGGACAACGCCTTCGCCCACTACGCGCTCGCCCGCACCTACCAGCGGCAGGGCCGTCCCCACCCCGCCAAGCGGCACTTCCGGCTGGCGGCGGCGCTGGACCCGAACCCGGAGTACCTGAAGGCGGCGCGCTTCGACGAGTGAGTCCCTGCGGGGTCCGGTGCCGGACCGCACCCGGCTGGCGCCGGTCCTCCGGCGGCCCGTACGGGGGGCGTCGCGGCCCGGCCGGTGGCGGGGGCCCTGGCGGATGTGCCGGAGCACGAACAGCAGGTCCGCCGTGCCGACCAGCCACAGCATCCCGCAGGCCGGCGCCCGGCCCGGACACCCGGCGAGCGCGAACGCCACGGTTCCGGCCACCGTCCGGGCCACACCCCACACGCTCGGCCAGAACCGCATGCGCAGGGACTCCGCGCGGCCGTCGGTTCACTGCCCGTGCGCATCGCGCTCCTCGCCCCGTCGGCGCCGGACGTCCCCGTCCTGCGGGTTCCCGGTACGGCCGCCGGATCCCCCGTCACTCGTTCGGGTGGCATCGACGGGGAGGGGGACGGACGTACGGGCGCGGCCCGTTCGACGGGCATGGAGCAGACGATGCGCGAGGGTTGTCAGGGGACGGGGCCCGGGAAGATCACCCCGGACGGCTGCGCTGTGGAGCTGTACGCGCGGCTTCCCGTGGGGGACGAGCCGGACGTCGTCGCCGGAGCGGTGCCGCCGGGGGCGCGCATTCTGGAGCTGGGCTGCGGTGCGGGGCGGATGACGCACGCGCTGCTGGAGCGGGGCTTCGAGGTGACGGCGGTGGACGAGTCCGCCGAGATGCTGGAGCGGGTCCGCGGGGCGCGGACGATATGCGGCCCCGTGGAGCGGCTCGGCCTCGGCGAGACGTTCGACGTGGTGCTGCTGGCCTCGTTCCTGGTGCACGCGGGGGACACCGGGGTGCGGCGGGGCATGCTGCGCACCTGCGTGCGGCACCTGGCGGAGGGCGGGTGCGTACTGATCCAGCGGGAGGGCGCGGACTACCACACGAACGTGCCGCGCGAGCGTGTGGACCCGGCGGGTTTCACGGTGCGGATCGTGTCCGTGGAGCCGGCCGGCGACGGCGTCGACTCGGTCCACGCGGAGTACGTGTTCCCGGACGCGACCTGGACCCAGACGTTCAGATCACGTCCGCTGACCCCGGAGCGGTTCGAGGCGGCACTCGCGGAGGAGGGCCTGAGGGTGGACCGGTATCTGACGGAGGACGGGATGTGGGTGAGGGCGGTGCCGGCGACCCGCACCCGCACCTGACAGGCGGGGGACTGCGCCTTCGCGTAGGCCGGGCCGGTGGGGGCCGGCGCCCCGCGGCCGTGACCCCGCACCCGTGTTCACGGCCGGGGTGCGCCTCCCGCCCCCTTGTTCCGGCCCCGGCGGCCGCCTGCCCCACGACCGTGCGCGCCTCCGCGTCCGCCTGCCGCCGCGCCCGGGTCACCCAGGGCGGGCGGGCCCGCGGGGCCGCCGAACGGGCCAGGGCCGCCCAGCCCTCGCAGCCGCTCCAGCTCGCGGCGGTCCCGCTTGGTCGGGCGGCCCGCGCCGCGGTCGCGGATGCCGGCCGGGGCGACGGCCTCGCGCGGCGGGGGCGGCGGGGAGTTGTCGATGTAGCACTGGGCGGCGACCGGCGCCCCCACCCGCTTGCGGATCAGCCGCTTCACGACGACGACCCGCTCCCGCGTCTCGACCCGCACCCGCACCTCGTCGCCGACCCGCACGGAGTGCGACGGCTTCACCCGCTCGCCGTTCACGCGGACGTGCCCGCCCCGGCAGGCGGCGGCGCCCATGGACCGGGTCTTGACCAGCCGTACCGACCAGATCCAGCTGTCGATCCGCACGGTCTCGCCGTGCTGCGGCCCGGCCGCTTCGGCGGCGGCCACCGCCGCGGCGGTCTTCGGGTCCGCCGGCTCGGGCACGGCCCCCGCGGGCCGGGGCGTGGTCCCCGCGCCGTCGGCGCCTTCGTCCGCTCCGGCCGTCCTGTCGTTCTGCGCACCCTCCGCAACCATGCCCCCGACCTTAGCCCGCCCGGCCCGCCGACCGTGTACGGATGCCGACGGGCATGACCGCGCCCGGATGCCGCACCCGGCGCCTACGGTGGAACCATGGATCACCAAGGCCTCGCCCGGCTCGACCGGCGCATCGCCGGCTGCCGTGCCTGCCCGCGTCTGGTCGACTGGCGCGAGGAGGTCGCCCGTACCAAGCGGGCCGCGTTCGCCGACTGGACGTACTGGGGGAGGCCGGTGCCCGGATTCGGGCCGCCGGACGCGCGGCTGCTGATCGTCGGCCTCGCGCCCGCCGCGCACGGCGGCAACCGCACCGGCCGGATGTTCACCGGGGACCGCTCCGGCGACGTGCTGTACCAGGCGCTGTACGACGTGGGCCTGGCCTCCCAGCCGACCTCGGTCCATGCCGACGACGGCCTGGAGCTGTACGGCGTCCGTGTCACCGGGCCCGTGCACTGCGCCCCGCCCGCCAACAAGCCCACCCCGGCCGAACGGGACGCCTGCCGCCCCTGGCTGGTGCAGGAGCTGCGGCTGCTGCGGCCGACGGTCCGGGCGGCGGTCGTCCTCGGCGCCTTCGGCTGGCAGGCGGCGCTGCCCGCGTTCGCCGAGGCGGGCTGGACCGTGCCTCGGCCCCGGCCCGCCTTCGGGCACGGCGCCCGGGTCGAGCTGGACGCCGCCGACGGCCCGGCGCTCCGCCTGCACGGCTGCTTCCACGTCAGCCAGCGCAACACCTTCACGGGCAAGCTCACCCCCGAGATGCTCCGGGACGTCCTGCGCACGGCGGCCGGGGCAGCCGGACTGCGCCCGGAGGAAAGGGGATGAGCGTCCCGCGCGGTGGCGCTACGGTGCCCGGATGGGCAGGTATCCGGAGATCGAACCGTACGACCACGGCATGCTCGACGTCGGGGACGGCAACCGCGTCCGCTGGGAGACCAGCGGGAATCCGCACGGCAAGCCCGCGGTGGTGCTGCACGGCGGGCCCGGCTCGGGCGCCGGCGCCGGACTGCGGCGCTACTTCGACCCCGCCGCCTACCGCATCGTCCTGTTCGACCAGCGCGGCGCGGGACGGTCGGTGCCGTCGGCCGCCGACCCCGCCACCGACATGGGCGTCAACACGGCGCCGCACCTCATGGCGGACCTGGAGCGGCTGCGCGCCCACCTGGGCATCGAGCGGTGGCTGGTGTGGGGCGTGTCCTTCGGCTCGGCCCTGGGCCTGCGCTACGCGCAGACCCGCCCCGGTGTGGTCTCCGAACTGGTGCTGACCGGCGTGGCCACCGGCTCGCCCGCGGAGGTCGGCCTGCTGACGCGGGGCCTCGGCCGGTTCTTCCCGGAGGCCCACGCGCGGTTCCTCGCGGAACTGCCCGAGGCCGAGCGCGACGGCAACCTGGCCGCCGCGTACAACCGGCTGCTGGAGTCGCCCGACCCGCGGGTCAGGGCGCGGGCCGCGCGGGCGTGGACGGACTGGGAGACGGCGATCGTCCCCGCCCCGCCCGGTTCCGTGGAGCGGTTCCGCGACCCGGCGTTCCGCCTGGGCTTCGCCCGCACCGTCACCCACTACTGGGGCAACGACCACTTCTTCGGCGACGGGGGAGAGGAGGGCGTCGTCCTCCGCGACGCCCACCTCCTCAAGGGCATCCCCGGCACCCTGGTCCAGGGCAGCCTCGACGTCGGCAATCTCCTCGGCATCGTCTGGCGGCTGCACCACGCCTGGCCGGACAGCGAGCTGGTGATCGTCGACGACGCCGGCCACGACGCGGGCGCGGCCGGCGACGACGCCCTGGTGGCGGCGACGGACCGGTACGCCCGCCGCCCGGTCTGACGAGCGGACCCCTTACGGCTGCAGCACCACCTTGGTGTAGCCCTCGATCCGCTTGTCGAACTTGTCGTACGCGGACGGCGCCTGGTCCAGCGGCAGTTCGTGCGAGACCACGAAGCTGGGCTTCGCCCGGCCCTCGATGATCATGTCGCGGAGCTGCCGGTTGTAGCGCTTGACGTTGCACTGGCCGGTGCCGAGCCTGATCCCCTTCTCGAAGAGCTTGCCGACCGCGACCAGCAGCATGCCCTGCTTGGAGTGCTCGTCCGGGGCGCCCGGGTCGGACGGCACGTACAGCCCGGGGACGCCGAGCATGCCGGTGGCCCGGACCGTGCGGACCAGCGAGTTCAGCACGGTCGCCGGCTCCTCCCGGTCCGTGTCGCCGCCCGCCGAGGCCTGGTAGCCGACGGCGTCGATGCCCTTGTCGGTGCCCATGCCGTCGGTCTGGTCGTGGATCTGCTCGACCGGGTCGGCCTCCGCGAAGTTGACCGGAACCGCCCCGATCTCCTCGGCCTTCTGCAGCCGCTCGGCGACCCGGTCGACCACGAACACCTTCTTCGCGCCGCGCATCATCGCCGAGTAGGCGGCCATCAGCCCGACCGGGCCGGCGCCGTACACCGCGACGCTCTCACCCGGGCGCACCTGGGCGAGCTCGCAGCCGTGGTAGCCGGTGGGGAAGATGTCCGCGAGGAGCACGAAGTCGTTCTCGTGCTCGGTGCCCGGCGGCAGTTTCAGGCAGTTGAAGTCGGCGTAGGGGACGCGCAGGTACTCCGCCTGCCCGCCCTTCCAGGGGCCCATGGCCACATAGCCGTAGGCGCCGCCCGGGAAGCCGGGGTTGACGGTGAGACAGTACCCGGTGAAGCCCTCGACGCAGTTGGTGCAGAAGCCGCAGGCGACGTTGAAGGGCATGACCACGCGGTCGCCCTCCTCGAGCGAGGCGACGCCCGGACCGACCTCGGCGATGATGCCCATGTTCTCGTGGCCGAAGGTGATGCCCGGCTCGGCGTTGGTGCGACCCTCGTACATGTGCAGGTCGGAGCCGCAGATCGCGGTCGACGTGATCCGGACGATCACGTCGTTCGGATGCTGGATGGTCGGGTTCTCGACCTCCTCGACGGCGACCTCGAACGGTCCCTTGTACACGACGGCCTTCATGGTGCGATCTCCGTTCGGTTGGTGTTCCGCGTGGTGCGCGGCGGCGCCCCTCCCGATGGTCCGCGTGACCGATATCTCATGATTCCCCGGTCTTGTGACCGGGGCAAGCCGGTAATATCCGACGAATGTCGAGCGACGCCCGCCCCGTTCCGGTGGCGCGGCGTCCGGTGATTCCGATGAAGACCCGATGAAGACCCGATGAGAGGGGAGAGGGCGGAACATGGCAGCTCAGAGGCTGGGAACCTTGCTCGTGGCCGTGCCGGGGCTGTCCGGCACCCTGTACCCCCCGGGCACGACCGTGACCGTCCGCGGGCGCGGCGCATCCGTCGACGCGTTCGTCAACGGCGACTGGCTCGCGCTGTCGTGGTGGGAGTTCTCCGACGGCCTCCGTGAGGACGTCGCCGACCGCTGACCGGTCACCTCGGGGCTCAGTCGACCTTGACCCAGTCCAGGGTGCGCTCGACGGCCCGCTTCCAGTCCTCGTAGCCCTGCCGACGCCGGTCCTCGTCCCACCGCGGCTCCCAGCGCCTGGACTCCTGCCAGTGCGAGCGGAGCTCGTCCGTGTCGTTCCAGAAGCCGGTGGCGAGGCCCGCGGCGTACGCGGCGCCCAGCGCGGTGGTCTCCGCGACCACGGGCCGGCTGACCGGCACCCCGAGCACATCGGCCTGGATCTGCATGCACAGGTCGTTCGCGGTGACACCGCCGTCCACCTTGAGCACGTCCAGGTGCACCCCGGAGTCCTGCTCCATCGCCTCGACCACGTCACGGCTCTGGTAGCAGATCGCCTCCAGCGTGGCCCGCGCGATGTGACCGCCGGTGTTGTACCGGGACAGGCCGACGATGGCGCCCCGGGCGTCGGAACGCCAGTAGGGGGCGAACAGGCCGGAGAACGCGGGCACGAAGAACATGCCGCCGTTGTCCTCCACCGAGCGTGCCAGCTGCTCGCTGTCCGGGGCGCTCCCGATGATCTTCAGCTGGTCGCGCAGCCACTGCACCGCCGCGCCGGTCACGGCGATGGAGCCCTCCAGCGCGTACACCGCCGGGCTGCCGGCGAACTGGTACGCCACCGTCGTCAGCAGGCCGTTCCGCGAGCGGACCAGTTCGGTGCCGGTGTTCAGCACCAGGAAGTTGCCGGTGCCGTAGGTGTTCTTGGCCTCGCCGGGGGAGAAGCAGACCTGTCCCACGGTGGCCGCGTGCTGGTCGCCGAGGACGCCGGTGATCGGCACGGCGGCGCCCAGCGGGCGGGACGTGCGGGCCTGGCCGAACGCCTCGGGGTCCGAGGAGGGGTGGATGGCCGGGAGCATCGAGCGCGGGATGCCGAGGATGCCGAGCAGCTCGTCGTCCCAGTCGAGGGTCTCCAGGTTCATCAGCATGGTGCGGCTGGCGTTGGTCACGTCCGTGGCGTGGACGCCGCCGTTGGGGCCGCCGGTGAGGTTCCACAGCACCCAGGCGTCCGTGTTGCCGAACAGGGCGTGCCCCGCCTCGGCCGCCTCGCGCAGCCCGTCCACGTGGTCCAGCAGCCACTTGATCTTGCCGCCGGAGAAGTAGGTGGCCGGCGGCAGTCCCGCCTTGTGGCGGATCACGTCGCCGTGGCCCTCGCGTTCGAGGGCGGCGGCGATGCTGTCGGTGCGGGTGTCCTGCCAGACGATCGCGTTGTAGTACGGACGGCCGGTGCGCGGGTCCCAGACGACGGTCGTCTCGCGCTGGTTGGTGATGCCGATGGCCCGGAGGTCGGAAGCCGTCAGGTTACCGTCGCGGAGGGCGTTCTGGATCACCGTGTTGGTGCGCTCCCAGATCTCCACCGGGTCGTGCTCGACCCAGCCGGAACGGGGCAGGATCTGCTGGTGCTCCAGCTGGTGCTTCGCCACCTCGTTACCGGCGTGATCGAAGATCATGAAGCGGGTGCTGGTGGTCCCCTGGTCCACCGCGCCGACGAATTCGGGCATCGCTGCAACCTTTCTGAGTTGACGACGGTCCCGGGGGCCTACGCCTCCTCGGTGGCCGGGCCTTCCTCTTGGTCCTCCATCGCCCGCGTCCTGGCGGTGATCACCGGCTTGATGAGCAGGTCGTACACCAGTACGCCGAGAACGCCGCCGATCAGCGGGCCGACGACGGGGATCCACCAGTAGCCGCTGAACCACCCGAACGTGCCCGGAAACGCGATGTCGCCCCAGCCCTCGAAGTAGGTGAACAGGCGGGGGCCGAAATCGCGCGCGGGATTGATCGCGTATCCGGCGTTCGTGCCGAAGGTGAGGCCGATGGCGACGACCACCAGGCCGATGAGGAACGGGTGGAGATTCGCCAGGGGAGCGACATTCTTCAGGTCGATGAGTGCGCAGATCAGAAGCAGCAGAACGCCGGTGCCCACGATCTGGTCGAGCAGCGGGCCCCACCAGGAATTCCCGAAGTATTCCGCGGGGAAGGTCGCGAAAATGGAATAGGTGGCCAGTGACTCGTCACGGGCCAGACCGGCCTTCGCGTCGGCGGCGTCGATCGCCCAGCGGTAGCAGGCGTAGACGAGCGCGGCGGCGACGAAGGCGCCGAGCAGCTGGGCCAGCCAGTAGGCGGGCACCTTCTTCACGGGGAAGTCCCTGCGCACGGCGAAGGCCAGGGTCACCGCCGGGTTGATGTGGGCGCCGCTGATGCCGCCCGCCACGTAGACGCCGAAGACGACGGCGAGGCCCCAGCCCCAGCAGATGATGAGCCAGTTAGCCGGCCCGAAATCCACGAACTGCCGCCCGGAACCGGGCAGGCCCACGACCGCGACGGCGACAGATCCGAGACCCAGCAGAATGAGGACGAACGTCCCCAGGAATTCGGCGAGCATCTCGCCGCCGATGCCTTCGCGATAGCCGCGTCGGCGTGGAGCTGTAATGCGATCAGCCATCAGCTCTCCTCGAACGGAAATGGCGCGGACTGTGCCTCCCCATGTCGGCAGCGTAGGCCCGCCCCGGTGCCCAGGCGCGCGGGGAGCGGTCTTTCCCACCAACGGCCCAGTTCGGTGAGCGAAGAGGAAGGGAAGGGCGAATACTGCGGGGCGTTCGGGGTGTTCGGGGAGTTAGGGGCGAGGTTTCCGCACGGGTCCGGGGGGAGCGGACGAAAGCGCCCGCCAAGGACCGGCCGCCTCGGCCGGACGGCAGGGCCCCGTGACCCGCACCGCCCTCGCCGTGCCTCGCCCGTGCCCTCCGGTCCCGGTGCCGCGGGCCGGCCCCCGGAGCGCGTTGCCGCGCGGCGCGCTGGGCGGCGCCGCCCGGAAGCGTCCGGCGCGCCGCGCGGCGTGTGACCCGGGCATGTCGGGCGGCGAAAAAATCTTGCGTGCGGGCGATGAGTTCCGTCCGGCACCCCGGTCACTCCTCGCAACGGGACCGTTGCCCAGGAGGAGCCATGTCGCTTCCGGAGATCGTCTCGCGCGCCCAGTGGAGTGCGGCGCGCGAAGAACTGCTCGACAAGGAGAAGGCCGTCACCCGCGCGCTCGACGCCCTCCGTGCCGAACGGCGCCGGCTGCCCATGGTCCCCGTCGACCGCGCGTACGTCTTCGAGGGCGGCGACGGCAGGGCCACGCTGCTCGACCTCTTCCAGGGACGGCAGCAGCTCGTCGTGCACCACTTCGTCTTCGACCCCGCGTGGGAGGCCGGCTGCCGCTGCTGCTCCGCCTTCCTGGACCAGATCGGACACCTGGCCCACCTGCACGCGCGGCGCACCACGTTCGCGGCCGTCTCCCGCGCGCCGTTCACCCGCATCCTGCCGTTCAAGGCCCGGATGGGCTGGACCGTGCCCTGGTACTCGTCCTGCTCCGGTGACTTCGACGCGGACCTGGACATGTTCTCGGAGGAGGACGGCCGGCCCGTCCAGCGGCCGGGGGTGAGCTGTTTCCTGCGCGACGGCGACCGGGTCTTCCACACCTACTCGGCCTGGGGACGCGGCCTGGAGGGGCTCGGCTCCACCACCAGCCTGCTGGACCTCACCGCGCTCGGCAGGCAGGAGCCCTGGGAGGAGCCACAGGGACGCGCGTACGCCGTCGGGGTGCCCGTGACGCAGGAGCGTCTCCGCCACCACGACGAGTACGACAACTGACACGGACAGTGACGGATTGCTCCGAAAAGCTGAGAGCGCGCTCACACTTGGCAGTGAACGGGTGTCAACTACGTCTCAGTACCGTCACCGCACGAGGCGTTCGCCCCATGGTTGGCGTTTAACTCTACGAGTACAGCGCTACATGGAGGTGGCAGGGTGAACGGGCGAACGGTGCTCGAACGCTTTCCCGCAGGTGGGCCGCGCGGCTCCTGGCCCGCGGAGGAGTTCGCGCACGCGCGGCGCCTGGAGGGCCTGCCCGCCGAGGTCGTCATGGACCTCGCCACCGACATGTTCCTGGTGATCGTCCGCGGCGAGGGCGCCGGCGGTGAGGCGGTGGCGTGAGCCCCCCGCGGGGCGCCGTGCGCGGCCGTCAGGCGGTGACCGGGCGTGACCAGACGGGGGTGGTTCCGGTGAGGCGGCACAGGGCCAGGTACAGCGGTATCGGCGGCGTGTAGGGGAGCGTGCCGTCGGGGCGGTGGATCAGCCCCGGGAGACCGGCGGCGCCCGTGTCGGCCGGGGTGTCGGGAAGGACCGCGCCGGCGGCGTAGTGCGCGGGGGCGGGCCACTCCAGGGCGTAGTCCGAATCGGACGGGACCAGCCACCACCAGTGCGCGTCATCGGCGTACACGCACCCCACGCGGGGCAGCCGGGGCAGGACCAGCGGGCCGAAGCGGGCCGGCACGGCCACCGCGTCGCAGCCCATCGGGGCGGTCATGCCCTCCGGCACGGGAAGCCGCCGGGGCGCGTCGGGCGTCTGCCGTCCGCGTTGGATCCGGACCAGCGAGTCCAGGCTCAGCACGCGTGTGCCGCCGGGGCCCGTCACGCCTGCCCTCCGTCCCGCTCGGCGGGCGTCCTCAGACGCTGCTCGGCCGGGTGGTCCCGGCCGCCGTCGCCGGCCCCGCCCTCGCCGTCCTCCGAGCCGCCGGCCGGACCGGGCTTGGACCGGGCGCCCCAGCCGAGGTCGCCGCGGGGTTCGCCGGAGCCGGGCGGAGTGCCGGCGGTGCGGGGGAGTTCCGCCCAGACCAGCAGGCCGGGACCGTGCTCGTGGGCGCCCCACGCGTGGCACAGGGCGTCGACGAGGAGCAGTCCCCTTCCGTGCTCCTCCTCCGGCTGCTGCCGGAAGTTCGCCCGCGGCCGGCCCGGCGCGCAGCCCTCGTCCCGCACGGCGATGCGCAGCAGGTCGTCATCGTCGTGCAGCTCGCAGACGACACGGCTGCTCGCGGTGTGCACGATGGCGTTGGTGACCAGTTCGGAGACGACCAGGGCCGCCGTGTCACAGGTGTCCTCGCACACCGACCAGCCGGTCAGCCGGGCCCGTGTCAGCCGTCTCGCCCGGGCGGGGGAACCCGGGTGAGCGGCCAGCTCGAAGCGGAACCGGCGCTCGGCGGCGGCCCCCGGGGAGGGGGCGGCGGCCGGGGCGGCGCCGAGGCCGACGGAAGCTGCGGCGGCGTCTGTTCCTAAGGGCGCGGACGGAATCACGCTTGCCACTATCGCCCCGCCGTGAACACTTGGCAAGTGTCACTCTGAAAATTGCAGAGTGCTGTGTGACGGTCTGGACGGGCGTGGCACACTGCTCGCAACAGCACCTCGTGCGGCGTCAGTTGGGATCGCCGGAGACTAATTCGAATGTGAGTTCGGATCACCTGGTCTCCGTACCTGGTCTCCGTGCCGGATCACCGGACGGCGCCGCCGGGCTGTCACTATTTGTTCGAGGGAGGTGGAGCGTGAGCGAACCCCGGTCCGCGCCGACGGTGGGGCAGGTCGTCCTCGGGCGCCGCCTGCTGGACCTGCGTGAGCGCGCGGGTCTCAAGCGGGAGGAGGCCGCCCGGATCCTGCGCGTCGCGCCCGCCACCGTGCGCCGCATGGAGATGGCCGAGGTGGCGCTCAAGATCCCCTACCTCCAGCTGCTGCTGAAGGCCTACGGCGTCTCCGACGAGGAGGCCGAGGCGTTCGTCCAGCTCGCGGAGGACGCCAACAAGCCCGGCTGGTGGCAGCGCTTCCACGACATCCTGCCCGGCTGGTTCTCCATGTACGTCAGCCTGGAGGGCGCGGCCTCCCTCATCCGCAGCTACGAACCCCACTTCGTCCCCGGACTGCTCCAGACGGAGGACTACGCGCGCGGCGTGCTGCGCTCCGGCGCCATAGGGCAGACCCGGCCCGAGGACATAGAACGCCACGTCGACCTGCGCATGCGACGGCAGGAACTGCTCACCCGCGAGGACGCGCCCCGGCTGTGGGTCGTCATGGACGAGACCGCGCTGCGCCGCCGGGTCGGCGGCCCGGAGGTGATGCGCGCGCAGATCGACAAGCTGCTCGAGGCGGCGGCGCTGCCCAACGTGACGCTGCAGATCGCGACCTTCGACAGCGGGCCCCACCCCGGCACGTACGGGCCGTTCGTGCTGTTCCGATTTGCCATGCCCGAACTGCCGGACATGGTCTACAGCGAGTACCTGACCGGCGCCGTCTACCTGGACGCGCGCACCGAGGTGGCGACCCACCTCGAGGTCATGGACCGCATGGCGGCGCAGGCCGCCACGGCACATCGCACGAAGGGGATCCTCCGGGATCTCCGCAAGGAGCTGTGAATGGAACTCATCAAGCCCCCGAAGACCCAGCCGCGTGCGCGGGCGCACGCCGCACGGATCTACAACGGCATGCCCGCCCGGGAGCTGGGCAGCGAGGGCTGGCACAAGCCCTGGAGCGGCGGCAACGGCGGCAACTGCCTCGAGGCGATGAAGCTGGACGACGGCCGGATCGCCGTGCGCCAGTCCACCGACCCGGACGGGCCGGCGCTCATCTACACCTCCGCCGAGATGACGGCCTTCATCGAGGGGGCCAAGGCCGGAGAGGCGGATTTCCTGCTGTCCTGACCCCCGTTGCCGCACTACCTTTTGCTTCCTCCTTGGCACTGAATTGATCACTAACGCTTGCAGACAGTTACGGAGTCCGTCATGACCGGACAGCACCCCGTCGAGATCGACACGACCAGACCGCATCCCGCGCGGATGTACGACTGGTACCTCGGAGGCAAGGACAACTACCCGGTCGACGAGGCCATGGGCCGGCAGATGCTCGCCCTCGATCCGCGCGTGCCGGTCATGGCGCGCGTGAACCGCGCGTTCATGCAGCGCGCCACACGCTGGCTCGCGGGGCAGGGCGTACGCCAGTTCCTCGACATAGGCACCGGCATCCCCACCGAGCCGAACCTGCACCAGGTCGCCCAGCGCATCGCGCCGGACGCCCGCGTCGTGTACTGCGACAACGACCCCATCGTGCTGGCCCACGCGGAGGCCCTGCTGCGCGGCACGGCGGAGGGCGTCACCGACTACCTCCAGGCCGACGTCCGGGAGCCGGACACCATCCTGGAGGGCGCGCGCAAGGTCCTCGACTTCGACCGGCCGATCGCGCTGTCGCTCATCGCGCTGCTGCACTTCGTCCCCGACGAGGACGGCGCGCACGCGCTGGTGACGCGGCTGGTGGACGCCCTGCCCCCGGGCAGTTACCTGGTGATCAGCCACGCCACGGCCGACTTCACGCCCGAGGAGTCGGAGGAGGCCACGGCGAAGCTCAAGGGTGCGGGCGTCACCCTGGCGCTGCGCAGCCGCGGGGAGCTCACCCGTTTCTTCGACGGCCTCGACCTCGTGGAACCGGGCGTTCAGGTGCCGCACCTCTGGCGCCCCGAACTGGGCGACCCGGTCCCGGGCCAGGACGACGGGGTCATCCCCGGCTACGGAGCGGTGGCCCGCAAGCCGTAGGCGGCCACCCGACGCCCCTGGGAGCCCGGCCGACGCCGGGAGCCCGGGGGCGTCGGTGTGTCGTGGCATGGCGTGGCGGGACCGGCGCGGCGCGGTGCGCGTGGGCCGGTCCGTGCCGGGAGGCGGGTGCGCCGGGCTGAGACCGGGCGGGGCCGCGTGCCGGCCCGGGCGGGCGGCAGGAGCGTCCGGCCGCTCCGTCCCCGGCACGGGCCTGCGCTTGGCGTCCACCTCGACCAGGCGCAGCCCGCGCACCCGCCCTTCCCCCTCGAAGCGCAGCGCCGACGCCGCGAACAACCGCGCGTCGGCCTCCGCCTCCGGCGCAGGGCCACACCACCCGGCCGGGTGCTCGTCGCGTCCGGCCGGTCAGCCGGTGAGGGCCAGGAGGTACGCCAGAGCGGCACCGGCCGAGGCGAGGGCACGGACGTGGTTCCACCGTGTCCACCCGCGCACGTACTCCGGCCAGTACGCGGCCGCCTCCGCACCGCCCGCGTCGAGCCGGGCCAGCCGGTCGTTGCGGGGTATGTTCGCCGCCGCGGTCAGCCCGAACGACCCGCACAGATACAGCACGCCGCCCACCACCGAGGCGACCACCCCCTCGTCCGGCCGCGCCACGGCCGTCACCACCGTGAGCACCGCGCACAGCACCGTCGTGCCGAGGAACACGACCATGAACGGCGGCCGCACCGCCGCCACGTTGACCGCCTGCATCGCGGCCACGCCCCGCGCCGGCGGCAGCGCCGCGAGCCCCCTCATCACGAACGTCGAGAACGCGCAGAACACCCCGGCCACCAGCCCGGTCCCCAGCACACCCAGCGCCGTCAGCACGGCATACGGCCCGTCACCCATGTCCTCACCCCCGTCACTCCCATCGCTTTCGTCACTCTCGTCCTTCCGGCCGGCACCGTCCTCCGGCCGCCCGCACCACCAGTGAACGCGTCCCTGCCGCAGCGGACCATGGCCGAGCGGCGCGCACCCATGCGCGAGCGTCCACGGCTCGCGCCCGCCCACGGCGCACCGCCCTCGCCGGCACTTCCGGTGTGGTCCGGGACGTACCGCATCATGGCCGTGTGCGACTCGAAGCGATCACCTGGGACCGGCTCGTCGACGTACTCGCCGAGCGCCTGCGGGAGCTCGACCCGGCTGACGGTTCTCCCTGGCCCCGCGTGGCCCTCGACGGCGCCCCGGCCGCCCGCCCGGGCGACCTCGCCGAGCGGCTCGCCGAGGCGCTGCGCGTCCGCGGCCGCCCCAGCCTCGTCGTCGGCACGGAGGGCTTCCTGCGCCCCGCCTCGGTCCGGCTCGAGTACGGTCACCAGGACCTCGAGTCCTACTACAGCGGCTGGTACGACACCGGCGCCCTGTGGCGCGAGGTGTTCGACCCGCTCGGGCCGGGCGGCAGCGGGCGGGTGCTGCCCGACCTCCGGGACCCGGTCACCGACCGCGCCACCCGCAGCCCGTATGCCGGACTGCCGCCCGGAGGCCTGCTGTTGCTGCACGGCCCGCTCCTCCTGCACCACTGGTTCCCCTTCGACCTGACCGTCCACGTCCTCCTCTCACCCGGTGCGCTGCGCCGCCGCACTCCCGAGGCCGAGCACTGGACCCTGCCCGCCTTCGAGCGCTACGAGCAGGAGACCGACCCGGCCGGCACCGCCGACGTACTGGTGCGGGCCGACGACCCGCGCCATCCGGCCTGGCGCGGTCGAGAGCGCGGTTGAGGGCCTGGCCGCGCCGGTCTGCGCGGCGCCGTCCGCTGCGGGTGCCGTCCTCCGGCGGCCCGGAGACAATGAAGGGCGTCGGGACTCGCGGCGCGCCCCGCGCCGCGCCGGCCGTCCGGCACCGGGAGGTATCCCATGACCACCGCCGGAGACATCATGCACCGCGGCGTCCAGTGGATCCCCGCGCACGAAACCCTCGACCGCGCGGCACAGCTGATGCGCGAACTGAACGTCGGCGCGCTGCCCATCAGCGACGAGAACGAACGGCTCTGCGGCATCCTCACCGACCGCGACATCGTCGTCGGCTGCGTCGCCATGGGCCATGACCCCGCCCAGGTCACCGCGGGCGAGATGGCCAAGGGCACACCGCGCTGGATCGAGTCCGACGCCGACGTCGACGACGTCCTCACCGAGATGCGCACCCACCAGATCCGCCGACTGCCCGTCATGGACGACAAGCGCCTCGTCGGCATGATCAGCGAGGCCGATCTGGCACGGCACCTGACGGACGAACAGATCGCCGCCTTCGCCGAGAGCGTCTACGCCCGGTCCGCCTCCGGCTGACCCCTCCGCCCGTGCCCGGCGGGACGGGCGGACGTCGCAGCCAGCCGCTGCGCCGGAGCGCCCGGTACCGCAGCGGGTACGTACCCGGGTATCAGCCCGACGACCATGCCATGGCCGTACCGCCAGTGCGGCTCCGGCATGTGGCCGACGCTCATGCCGTACACCCCCCACACCATGGTCGGCACCGCGACGATCGCCACCCGTTCCGTGGCCTCACTGCCCTGGACATTCGGTCCCCCTCGCATGGATCCCCCCGTGCCGCGCTTCCTCGTCCGCCTGCCGGACCAGTGTGCCGGCGACCGGCCGACCGCGTGCGGGCCTGTGGAAACGCCGTGTTCCGCTTGGTTCCCGCCTGTGGACGAAGGAGCGCGGACCCACGACGGCCGGCTCTCCGTCCGGGACGCGCGCGCCCTCCCGCCGGTCCCGCACCGGCTGCCTGACGCTCAGTCCCGTGCCGGCGGCCGTGCACCGACCCGTTCCACCGCCGCAGCCCCCGCCCGGCACCCCTCCTCCGCCGCCTGCCCGGGAGCCGCACCGGCCAGCAGGGCCGCGAGGAAGGCCCCGGTGAAGGCGTCACCGGCCCCCGTCGTGTCCCGGGGCGTCACCGGCACGGCGGGGACACGGGCGCACACCTCGCCGGACCGCGCCAGCAGCGCACCCTCCGCGCCCTGCTTGACCACCACCAGCGGCACCCGCCGGCTCAGCCGCGCAGCCGCCTCCGCCGCGTCCGGACACCCCGTCAGCAGGCACGCCTCGTCGTGGCTCGGCAGCAGCACCTCCACTCCCTCCACCAGCGACAGGAAGCTCTCCGGACCCAGCTCGGCCAGGAATCCGGCCGACGCCGGGTCCACACTCACCGGCACCCCGCGCGCCTCCGCCGCCTTCAGCGCGACCGCGACCAGGGCCCGGCCGCTTCCGCTGAACAGCAGGTAGCCCGACAGGTGCAGTCGCGCCACCCCGTTCAGCAAGGCGCCCGACCAGTCCTCGGGCCCGAGCAGCACCGACGCGCCACTGTCGGTGAGGAAGGTCCGCTCGGCCGCCGCGCCCTCGTCGACCAGGCACACGACCGTCCCCGTCGGCACGTCGGCGTCCACCACCAGCCGCGGACGCACCCCGCAGGCGGTCAGCTCCCGTTCGTGCCAGGCCGCCGCGTCCGCGCCCACCCGCCCCAGCAGGCGCACCTCGCACCCGCCCCGGCGCGCCGCCCAGCAGGCGACGTTCGCGCCCGCCCCGCCCGGCACCGTGCGGATCACGGCCGCCGTGTCCGTGCCCGGGGCGAGCGGACCGGCGTGGCGCGCGACCACGTCCGTGATCACGTCGCCGACGACCAGCAGCGCCCCGCCCGACCCGGTCACTCCCCGGCGGCCCAGGCCGCCGCCACCCGGGCCGCGAGGGCCACGTTGCCCCGCACCGCCGCCAGATTGGCCTCGAGGGAGGCGCCGTCGGTGTGCCGCACCAGGTGGTCCAGCAGGAACGGCGTGACTCCCTGACCGGTGACCCCGGCGGCTTCACACGCCCGCAGCGCCTCGTCGAGCACCCGCGCGTGCGTCTCGGGATCCAGCTGCTCGTCCTCCGGCACCGGGTTGGCGACGATCAGCGCCGACTCCGGGCCCCCGAGGGCGTCCTGCGCCCGCATCACCCCGGCCACCTCCTCCGGGGTGTCCAGCCGCCAGTCCACGGGATGCCCGGAGTCCGACAGGTAGAAGCCGGGGAACCGGTCCGTGCCGTATCCGGCGACCGCCACGCCCAGCGTCTCCAGCCGCTGCAGGGTCGCCGGCACGTCCAGGATCGACTTCACCCCCGCGCACACCACGGTGATCCGGGTGCGCGCGAGCAGCCCCAGGTCGGCCGACTCGTCCTGGGTGACGGTCCACTCCCGGTGCACCCCGCCGAGCCCCCCGGTGGCGAACACCCGGATCCCGGCGAGCGCGGCGAGCAGCGCGGTCGCGGAGACCGTCGTCGCTCCGCTCGCCCCCGTGGCCACCGCGAGCGGCAGGTCGCGGTGGCCCAGCTTGCGGACGCCGTCCTCGTTCGCGACGCGCTCCAGCTGCTCCTCGTCCAGGCCGGCCCGCGGCCGGCCGTCCAGCACGGCGATCGTCGCCGGTACCGCGCCCTCCCGTCGCACCACGGCCTCCAGCTCGCGTGCCACCTGGAGATTGCGCGGCCGGGGCAGGCCGTGGGCGATGATCGTGGACTCCAGGGCCACCACCGGCCGCCCCGCCGCGATCGCGCCCCGTACCTCTTCCGACACCATGAGCACCACGCGCCGCCTCCCGTCTGCCGCCTCTCCCTCCATCTCTGGCGGGCGGCACGCCGGGCCAAACCCTTGCGGCGCGTCACAGGGCTCACGGAGGCTGGGGCCATGACGGACCACGCGACCCGGCTCGACCACATCGTTCTCTGGGTGGACGACCCCATCGCCGCCGCGCAGTTCTACGAGAAGGCGGTCGGCCTGGAGCCGGTCAGGCTCACCGACTTCGCGGCAGGCGAGGCGCCCTTCCCCTCGGTGCGCGTCAGCGAGGAGACCATCCTCGGCCTCATGCCGCGCTCCGAGGCGGACCGCATGACGATGCTCCCCGGGGCCGCCGACAGCTCCGGCCACCCCGTCAACCACGTCTGCCTGTCCCTGGCCGCGGACGCCTTCGACGCCCTCCTCTGCCGTCTCCAGGAGCAGTCGGTCCCGGTCTCGGACATCGCGCACGACTCCTTCGGCGCCCGCGGCCAGGCCAGGCGCAGCTTCTACTTCCGCGACCCCGACGGCAACATCTTCGAGGCCCGCCACTACGACTGAACAGCGGTGTCAGAAGAGCGGCTCCGGCAGCACACCCTCGAGGGCGAGCAGCCGCCTCTTCGTCTCCAGCCCGCCCCCGAACCCGCCGATGCCGCCCCCGCTCTCCACGACCCGGTGACAGGGCACGACCACCGGCAGCGGGTTGGCGCCCATGGCCATGCCCACGGCCTGCGCGCCGCCCGGCTGACCGACCCGGCCGGCGAGATCGCCGTACCCCACCACCGTGCCGAACGGCACGCCGGAGGCCAGCTCGCGCAGCACCTCGCGGTGGAAGCCCGAGATCAGCGACCAGTCCAGCGGCAGCTCGAAGGAGTGCCGCTCACCCGCGAAGTAGGCGTCGAGCTGGCGTATCGCCTCGGCCAGCAACGGAGAGCCGGGCTCCTCCACGGGCTCGGCGCCGAGCCGGGACGCGAGCCGCTCCAGCGCCTTGTCACGCACCTCGTCGGTGGCGTGGAACACGACGTTGACCAGGCCCTGTCGGGTCGCTGCCAGCAGCAGCGGACCGATGCGGGTGTCCACGACGGTCCACACGACCCGTTGCCCGTACCGCCCATCGCTGTCCATGCGCCCCACCGTACGGCCCGCCACCGACAACGCCCGGCGGAACGGCGGAACCACGGCCGACCGGGAGGGACCGAGTCCTGACGAGGCCTCAGCAGCCCACCGCGTCGCGCACCACGTCAGGGTTGTTGGTGATGATGCCGTCCACCCCGAAGCCGGCCACCCGCCGGGCGGCGGCCGCGTCGTTCACCGTCCAGGTGAACGCCTCCAGCCGTTTGCCGTGCGCCCCCTTGAGGGCGTGCACCGCGCTCACGTAGCCGGCGGTGAGCGACCCGTGCGAGGGGTTGATCTGGTCGGTGAAAGCCGCGTACGCCGGCAGGTCCGCGACCGGCGGCCTCCCGAGGAAGCCGGTCTTCACCGCCGGGGCCAGCTCGTGGACCGTGCGCACGCTGTCCGCGCTGAAGCTCTGCACGATCAGCCGCTGCCGCACATGCCTACGGTCGAGCCAGCCCTCGTCGGCGAGGACCTTGAGGATGTCCCGTTCGATGCCGGGGTACAGCTGCGGGTTCTTGATCTCCAGCAGCAGCTTCTGCCGGTGCCGGTCGACCCGGTGCACGAACTCCTCCAGCGTCGGCACGCGCGCGCCCGCGTACTCGGGGCCGAACCAGCTGCCGGCGTCCAGACGGGCTATCTCGGCGGCGGTGAAGTCCTTCACCTTCCAGGGTGCCCGGTCGGGGAAGACCTCCTCGACGTCGGTGGTGCGCTCCAGGCTGTCGTCGTGGAGGACGACGAGCTCGCCGTCCTTGGTGCGCTGGACGTCGTTCTCCACCCACTCGGTCCCCAGGGCGGCCGCCTTGTCGACGGCCGCGAGCGTGTTCTCCGGGGCGTATCCGGAGGCGCCCCGGTGCGCGACGATCACGGGAGCGGCCGCGGCACCCCCGGAGCCCTCGGCGGCCCGGGCGCTCTCGGCGGCCCGGGCGGGGGAGAGCGGAAGCAGGAGGACGACGACCCCCGCGAGCGCGGTGGTCGAGGCGGCGACAGCGCGTGCGTGCATGTGTGCTCCTCGCGTCGGACGGTCACGGTCGGATCCACTGTGACAGCAGAGGGTCAACGCGAGACGGGTGCGGGATGGCCACGGATTGAACGCCGGTCACCGGACTCCGCGCACGGGTGCCACACACCTGGGGCAAGGACGTGTTTGTTTGCCGGATAGTCGTTCGACCAATCCGGTGGGGGTCATACTCTCTGCGAAACCCTGGCCGCCGCAGCGGTTCTGGGAGGGGGCGCACAACGGGCAACGCGGGACGTACAGGGCGGAAGGGCAGCCGCGCATGCAGGGCACGGTCGACGGATTCAGTTACGGGCTGGTAACACCTGTGGTGGCCTATCTCATGGCCTGTCTGGGAGGCGCGCTCGGACTGCGCTGCACCACCCGGGCCGGGCTGGCGCCCAGCTCCTGGCGGCCCGGCTGGCTCGCGCTCGGGGCGGCCGCCATCAGCGCCGGCGTCTGGACGATGCACTTCATCGCGATGATGGGTTTCACCGTCGAGGGGACGCCGATCCACTACGACCGCGCGATGACCTTCGCGAGCCTGGCCGTCGCCGTCGTCATGGTGGGCATCGGCATCTTCATCGTCGGTTACAAGGGCGCCACCGGGACGGCCCTGTTCACCGGGGGGACCATCACCGGCCTCGGCATGGCCTCCATGCACTACCTCGGCATGGCCGGAATGAGCCTCGACGGGCGGATCGAGTACAACACCGTCGCCGTCGCCGCCTCGGTCGTCGTCGCCATGGCAGCCGCCAGCGCCGCCCTGTGGGCGGCCGGTCAGGCCAAGGGCTTCCTGTGGAGCGTGGGCGCGAGTCTGGTCATGGGCCTCGCGGTCACCGGCATGCACTACATCGGCATGGCCGCCGTCGAGGTGCACGTGCACGGCACGGCCGAACCCGACACGGGGGAGTCCGCGGCCGCCCTGCTCGGCCCCATGATGGTCGGTCCGCTCGCCGTCCTCGTCCTCGCGGGCGTCGTGGTGATCTTCGACCCGCTGGTGGTCATGGGCCGGCCCCCGGCGCCCTCCGCCGACCGCCTGCCCGGGATCCCCGCCCACTCCCCGGCGCACCACCCCTCGGTCCGAGCCCGGCTGCGCGCCCGCGGCCCCGTGGAACACCGCTCCCGCACCCCCCAGCGACGCTGACCCGGACCCGTTGTCAGTGGGGGGTCGTACGGTGGATGGCATGCGGCCCGTTTCCCAGATCGAACGCACGGTGGCGCCCTTCGAGGTCGTCAGCCCCTACCAGCCCAGCGGCGACCAGCCCGCGGCCATCGCCGAGCTCGCCCGGCGCATCGAGGCCGGCGAGAAGGATGTCGTCCTGCTCGGCGCCACCGGCACCGGCAAGTCCGCCACCACCGCGTGGATGATCGAGAAGCTTCAGCGCCCCACGCTGGTCATGGCGCCGAACAAGACCCTGGCCGCCCAGCTCGCCAACGAGTTCCGCGAGCTGCTGCCGAACAACGCGGTCGAGTACTTCGTCTCGTACTACGACTACTACCAGCCCGAGGCGTACGTCCCGCAGTCGGACACCTACATCGAGAAGGACTCCTCGATCAACGAGGAGGTCGAGCGGCTGCGGCACTCGGCGACCAACTCGCTGCTCACCCGCCGCGACGTCGTCGTGGTCGCCTCCGTCTCCTGCATCTACGGCCTGGGCACGCCGCAGGAGTACGTGGACCGCATGGTGCCCCTGCGCGTCGGCGACGAGATCGACCGCGACGAGCTGCTGCGCCGCTTCGTGGACATCCAGTACACGCGCAACGACATGGCCTTCACCCGCGGCACCTTCCGCGTCCGCGGCGACACCATCGAGATCTTCCCGGTCTACGAGGAGCTCGCCGTCCGCATCGAGATGTTCGGCGACGAGATCGAGGCGCTGTCCACGCTGCACCCGCTCACCGGCGAGATCATCAGCGACGACCAGCAGCTCTACGTCTTCCCCGCCTCCCACTACGTCGCCGGCCCCGAGCGGCTGGAGCGCGCGGTCAACGACATCGAGAAGGAGCTCGGCGAGCGCCTCTCGGAGCTGGAGAAGCAGGGCAAGCTCCTCGAGGCCCAGCGGCTGCGCATGCGCACCACGTACGACATCGAGATGCTCCGCCAGATCGGCACCTGTTCCGGTGTGGAGAACTACTCGATGCACTTCGACGGCCGCACCCCGGGCTCCCCGCCCAACACGCTGCTGGACTACTTCCCGGACGACTTCCTCCTCGTCATCGACGAGTCGCACGTCACCGTGCCGCAGATCGGCGCCATGTACGAGGGCGACGCCTCCCGCAAGCGCACCCTCGTCGACCACGGCTTCCGGCTGCCCTCCGCCCTGGACAACCGCCCGCTGAAGTGGGAAGAGTTCCAGGAGCGCGTCGGCCAGACCGTCTACCTGTCGGCCACCCCCGGCCAGTACGAGCTCTCCCGCTCGGACGGCTTCGTCGAGCAGATCATCCGCCCGACCGGCCTCGTCGACCCCGAGGTCGTCGTCAAGCCCACCGAGGGCCAGATCGACGACCTGGTGCACGAGATCCGTACGCGCGTGGAGAAGGACGAGCGCGTCCTGGTCACCACGCTCACCAAGAAGATGGCCGAGGACCTCACGGACTACTTCCTCGAACTCGGCATCCAGGTGCGCTACCTGCACAGCGACGTCGACACCCTGCGCCGGGTGGAGCTGCTGCGGGAACTGCGCAGCGGCGAGTACGACGTCCTGGTCGGCATCAACCTGCTGCGCGAGGGCCTCGACCTGCCCGAGGTCTCCCTGGTGGCGATCCTCGACGCCGACAAGGAGGGCTTCCTGCGGTCGGGCACCTCCCTGATCCAGACCATCGGCCGCGCGGCGCGCAACGTCTCCGGCCAGGTCCACATGTACGCCGACAAGATCACACCGGCGATGGAGAAGGCCATCGAGGAGACCAACCGCCGCCGGGAGAAGCAGATCGCCTACAACCAGGCGCGCGGCATCGACCCGCAGCCCCTGCGCAAGAAGATCAACGACATCGTCGCGCAGATCGCCCGCGAGGACATCGACACCGAGCAACTGCTCGGCTCGGGCTACCGCCAGGCCAGGAAGGACGGCGGCGGCACCAGGACGCCCGTGCCCGCCCTCGGCGGCAAGGCCGCCAAGGGCGCGAAGAACGCCAAGGGGGCCAAGGGTGAGGCCGCCGAGACCGTCCCCACCGACCGCCCCGCGGCCGAACTCGCCGAGCAGATCGAGGAGCTCACCACACGGATGCGGGCCGCCGCCGCCGACCTGCAGTTCGAGATCGCGGCACGGCTGCGCGACGAGGTGTCCGAGATGAAGAAGGAGCTGCGGCAGATGCGGGAGGCGGGCCTGTCCTGACGTCCGCACACGGAATGTGTTGCAAGACCGACACAAAGTGCGGACCGGGGTACGTCGCTGTCAGTGCACCTGCGTAGGGTTCTGGTCAACCGCGGTCTTCGCGGCAACAGGGGACGTACGAGAGGGGAATCAGCGCGTGACCGTGAACATGACCAAGGGTCAGGCCATCAGTCTGCAGAAGGACGACGGCGGCAGCCTGACCGCGGTGCGCATGGGTCTCGGCTGGCAGGCGGCCCCTCGTCGCGGCCTGTTCGGCTCCCGCACCCGGGAGGTCGACCTGGACGCTTCCGCCGTCCTCTTCGCCGACAAGCAGCCGGTCGACGTCGTCTTCTTCCGCCACCTGGTGAGTGACGACGGCTCCGTGCGCCACACCGGTGACAACCTCGTCGGCGGTGTCGGCCAGGGCGGCGACGACGAGGCCATCCTCGTCGACCTCTCGCGCGTCCCGGTCCACATCGACCAGATCGTCTTCACCGTGAACTCCTTCACGGGCCAGACGTTCCAGGAAGTGCAGAACGCCTTCTGCCGCCTGGTCGACGAGACCAACGGCCAGGAGCTCGCCCGCTACACGCTGGCCGGCGGCGGCCCCTACACCGCCCAGATCATGGCCAAGGTGCACCGCACCGGTTCGGGCTGGACGATGACGGCCCTCGGCAACCCGGCCAACGGCCGTACCTTCCAGGACCTGATGCCGGCCATCCTGCCGGTCCTCTAGGCACCCGCCAGGCACCCGCGGCCGAACCGGCCCCCGCGCGGGGGCCGGTTCGGCGCACCCGACACTTCCACGCGACGCAGGGGGACCAAGGCGATGACGGCCGAACTGGTGCGGGGGCAGAACCACCCGCTCTCCCAGTCCCGTCTGGAGATCCGGATCTCGGCCGGCACGCCGGTCGCGGCCGCCGCCGCGCTCAGCGACGAGAACGGACGGATCCACGGCACGGAGTGGGTGGCCCATCCGGGCGCCCCCGTGCAGCCCGGCCTGGAGGTGTCGCGCCAGGCGGCCGCCGACCACCGACTCGCGGTGGACCTGGACGCCATGACCGACGCGGTCCACCGCGTCAGCGTGCTCCTCGCCCTGCCCGCCGCGAACGGCGGCGCGGGACCTGCCCGCTTCGGCACCGTGGCGGCCCCCTTCGTCGCCGTCACCGGTCTGGACGGCACCGAGGTCGCCAGCTACACCATCACCGGCCTGGACCTGGAGTCGGCCGTCGTCGCGCTGGAGCTGTACCGGCGGCAGGACGCCTGGAAGGTACGCGCCGTCGGCCAGGGATACGCGGGAGGACTGGCCGAACTCTTCGCCGACCAGGGGCTGTCCGAGGCCCGGCAGCTCGCGGCCGGCATCGACGAGGCCGTCGCCCGGGGTCTCGCCCGCTCCGTGCAGGCGCCCCCGCCCCGCACGTCCGAGGGCGACCGCTCCCGTCAGGCCGCGGCCCCCGCGGCCGGCCCCGACCAGGGCGCCGCGCCGCAGGGAGCCCCCGGCACCGTGCCGCCGTACGGCGGGCAGCCGGCCGGCGGCCCGGGGCAGGGCGGACCGCAGCCCGCCTACGGCGGCGCGACCGACCCGTACGCGTCCTCCGGCGGCCCGGTCGACTACAGTCACCCCCGGCGCCGGACCTCCGCCCCGCCCCCGCCCCCGCCCACGGCGCCCCCGGCGCAGCCCGGACAGCCCGCGCAGCCGGTGGCGGGCGACGCGACCGGGTGGTCCATGGAGGAGCGGCTCTACAACCAGGTCTGGGGCATGTTCGAGGACCTGGCCCGCACCACCGCCGCGTACCGCAGCGCCGTGGACTTCGCCGAGTCGCGGATGGACAAGGAGCTGGAGCAGGCCCTGTCCGACCCGCGCAGCCGTATCGGCGGACAGGGCGACGCCGTCCGCGAGGCGGCCCGCGCGCGGTACACGCGACTCGTCGACCAGGCGCGGGCGTCCCTCGACCGGGACGTCGCCCAGCTCGTCGCCGAGTCCGAGGTCGTCGAGCCCGCGCTGCCCCCGGCGTTCGCCCGCTGGGACACCCCCTGCTGGCACGCCTACCGGGTGCCGATGGAGATACCCATGGCGCTGCGCCTGGGCGACCTCCGGCTGCCCGAGGCCGAGCCGCTCCGCATCCCGATGCTGCTCCGCCTGCCGCTGGAGCGCGGACTGTGGATCGACAGCGGGCGCACCGACTCCCTGGACGGGTCGTTCACCGACTCCCACGACATGCGGCGCCTGGCCATGGAGACCGCCGTGGCGCACGCCGCCCGGCTGCTCGCCGTCCACCCGGCCGGCGAGTTCACCGTGCACGTCATCGATCCGGCCGGGTCGGGCGCGCAGGCGCTGGCCCCGCTCACCCGGACCGGCGTCCTCGCCGGTCCGCCCGCCCAGGGCGCCGCGGGCGTGACGGAGGTGCTGGCCCGGCTCACCCAGCGGGTCGACCTGGTGCAGATGGCGCTGCGCGGCGGAGCACCGGACGCGCTGCCGCCCGGCTTCGACACCTCGCAGCAGCTGCTGATCGTCAACGACTTCCCGCACGGCTTCGACGACCGGGCGGTGAACCAGCTGCGCTACCTCGTCGACGAGGGACCGTCGGTCGGCGTCCACCTGATGATGGTCGCGGACCGCGAGGAGTCAGCGGGCTACGGCCCGCTGCTGGACCCGCTGTGGCGCTCGCTGCTGCGACTGACCCCGGTGCCCGACGACCACCTCGCCGACCCGTGGGTGGGGCATGCCTGGACGTATGAGCCGCCGGTGGTGCCGCAGGGCGGCGAGGTGCTCCGCCAGGTCCTCACCAAGGTCGCCGAGGCGCGCCGCACTGGGAGCAGATGATCTTCCGACCCCTTTGATCAAGGGCATGCAAAGCCCTCCCACCTGGGTCTTTGTGGCTTTCTTTATCGATCTCTTTACCAACCCTTGGTGATTGGGTACTCTTGGCCGCACGGAGGGGAGTACTCCCTGTCTGTGCGGCGACCCCGTCAATACGGATCAGGCCAGATCCCGGGGCGTCGGCCCGAGGATCATCGGGACGCATCGAGCGTCCCAGGTCCGGGTGGAAGAGACCTCCGGCAGCGACGACGCTGACATTTGCCGTGTGACGCAACTGCCGGAGGCGCAATGGATGTTTCCCTGAACGTGTGGGTCCTGACGATCGTGGGCCTGTGCGCTCTCATCGCCGCCGATTTCTTCATCGGCCGCAAACCGCATGACGTCTCCGTCAAGGAGGCCGGGATCTGGACCATCGTCTGGATCGTTCTGGCCGCGCTCTTCGGGCTCGGTCTGCTGGTCTTCGGCGGCGGCCAGCCGGCGGGCGAGTTCTTCGCCGGCTACATCACCGAGAAGTCGCTGAGCGTCGACAACCTCTTCGTCTTCGTCCTGATCATGGCGAAGTTCGCCGTGCCCTCGCAGTACCAGCAGCGGGTGCTCCTCGTCGGAGTGCTCATCGCCCTGGTGCTGCGCGCGATCTTCATCGCCGCCGGCGCCGCCATCATCGCCAGCTTCTCCTGGGTGTTCTACATCTTCGGCGCCTTCCTGATCTGGACCGCCTGGAAGCTCATCCAGGAGGCCAGGGCAGAGGAGGAGGACGAGGAGTTCGAGGAGAACAAGCTCCTCAAGGCGGCCGAGCGCCGCTTCGGCGTGGCCGACCGCTACCACGGCACCAAGCTGTGGATCCAGCAGAACGGCAAGCGGGTCATGACCCCGATGCTCGTCGTCATGCTCGCCATCGGCTCCACCGACATCCTGTTCGCGCTGGACTCGATCCCCGCGATCTTCGGTCTGACCCAGGACCCGTACATCGTCTTCACGGCGAACGCGTTCGCGCTGATGGGTCTGCGGCAGCTGTACTTCCTCATCGGCGGACTGCTGAAGAAGCTGGTCCACCTGTCCTACGGCCTCTCGATCATCCTGGGCTTCATCGGCGTGAAGCTGGTGCTGCACGCCCTGCACGAGTCGGGGGTGCACGTACCCGAGATCAGCATTCCGGTCTCCCTGGGCGTGATCTGCTCGGTGCTGATCGTCACCACGATCACCAGTCTCCGGGCGTCCCGGAAGCAGGCGCAGGCCGAGGCGGCCACCGGGCGGACAGGGAGCCCCGAGAAGACCGACATCGACGCCTGACCCCGTCGGACACCGGGAACACCGGGCACCGGGAGCGAAGGCCGGCATGCCGCCGGCCTTCGCTCCCGGTCCCGCACGTTCCAGCGCGCCGCCCCGGGCGGCGCCGACCGCGATCGACGAACACCAGGAGGGCATGCGTGACCATGATGACCCCCAGACGATCAGGATCACGGAGCGGAAGAGGTCGCCGTACGGCGGTGACCGGTCCGACGCCCTCCACGGTCGCCCGGTGGTCGACAGTCCTCGAGGTGCGGCACCCCCACACGCCGGGGACGAGCGCCGCATGACGGACCGGATCAAGTCCCTGGCAGGTCGTTGGACGCTCGCCGTTCCGGTGCTCGCGGTCGTGCTGCTCGCCCTGACCTGGGGGAGGGACCTGCCCGGCGGGATCGTCGTGCTGGTGACCCTGGTCCTGGCGGGAGCGGTGCTGGCGGCCGTGCACCACGCCGAGGTGGTCGCCCACCGGGTCGGCGAGCCGTTCGGCTCCCTGGTGCTGGCGGTCGCCGTCACGGTCATCGAGGTGGCGCTGATCGTGACCCTGATGCTCGACGGCGGGGACAAGAGCGCGACGCTCGCCCGGGACACCGTGTTCGCCGCCGTCATGATCACCTGCAACGGCATCCTCGGACTCAGCCTGCTCGTCGGCTCGCTGCGGCACAAGACGGCGGTCTTCAACTCGGAGGGCACCGGAGCCGCCCTCGCCACCGTGACCACGCTGGCGGTTCTCAGCCTCGTGCTGCCGACGTTCACCACCAGCAAGCCGGGCCCGGAGTTCTCCACCGTCCAGCTCACCTTCGCCGCGGTCGCCTCACTGAGCCTCTACGGACTGTTCGTCGCGACCCAGACCGTGCGGCACCGCGACTACTTCCTGCCGGTCGTGAAGCACGGGGAGCCACCCTCCCCCGAGGCGCACGTCGAGGCGCCCTCCACGCGCACCGCGCTGATCAGCCTGGGGCTGCTGCTCCTGGCCCTGGTCGGCGTCGTCGGCCTGGCCAAAGGCGTGTCACCGACGATCGAGTCCGGGGTGGAGGCGGCCGGTCTCGGCCACGGCGTGGTCGGTGTGATCATCGCCCTGCTGGTGCTGCTGCCGGAGACCATAGCCGCGGTGCGCGCGGCGCACCGCAACCACGTGCAGACCAGCATGAACCTGGCGCTGGGCTCGGCGATGGCCAGCATCGGCCTGACCATCCCGACCGTCGCGCTGGCCTCGCTCTGGCTGCCCGGCCCGCTCATTCTCGGCCTCGGCAACACTCATATGGTGCTGCTCGCCCTGACGGTGGTGGTCAGCGCCCTGACCGTGGCCCCGGGCCGGGCCACACCGCTTCAGGGAGGCGTGCACCTGGTGCTGCTCGCCGCCTATCTGGAACTGACGATCAACCCCTGACCGAGGGGCCCTGGGGCCGACCGGACATCCGGGCGGCCGCGGGCACTTCCCGGTGCGAGCGGGCATCACGGCCGGACGGCAGTGCCGTACGAGCCTCCGGCGTGGCGTGATAGACCGGGTGCGATCAGCGGTCCCGGCGAGGGACCGCACCGCCGACGGACCGGAGGAAACGTGCCCCGCAACCTGGCCGACGCCCCGATCATGATCCTCAACGGGCCCAATCTGAACCTGCTCGGGCAGCGGCAGCCGGAGATCTACGGGCGCGACACGCCGGCCGACGTCGAGGCGATGTGCGCCCGGGCGGCCGCCGCGCACAACGGCACGGTGGACCTCCGCCAGTCCAACCACGAGGGTCAGTTGGTCGACTGGATCCACGAGGCGCGGCTGCACCACTGCGGCATCGTCATCAACCCGGGCGCCTACTCGCACACCTCCGTCGCGATCCTGGACGCCCTCAACACCTGCGACGGCATGCCCGTGGTGGAGGTCCACATCTCCAACATCCACCGGCGGGAGAGCTTCCGGCACCACTCCTACGTCTCGCTGCGCGCCGACGGCGTCATCGCGGGGTGCGGCGTCCAGGGGTACGTGTTCGCGGTGGAGCGGATCGCGGCGCTGGCGGGTCCGGGGCTGGCCGGGACGTGACCCGGGCGGGCCGGCCGCCCGCTCACCAGCCGCGTGCGCGCCACTCCGGCAGGTGAGGGCGTTCGGCGCCGAGCGTGGTGTCGTTGCCGTGGCCCGGGTAGACCCAGGTCTCGTCCGGGAGGACGCCGAAGATCTTGGTCTCGACGTCGTGCATCAGGCTGGCGAACGCCTCCGGGTCCTTGCGGGTGTTGCCCACACCGCCCGGGAACAGGCAGTCCCCGGTGAACACATGGGGATGCCCGTGGGGGTCGTCGTAGACGAGGGCGATCGAGCCGGGGGTGTGGCCGACGAGGTGGCGGGCGGTGAGCTCCACCTGGCCGACGCGGATGACGTCACCGTCGTCGACCGGCACATCGGTCGGGACCGGAATGCCTTCGGCGTCGTACCGGCCCGCGTAGGTGCGGGCGCCGGTGGCGGCCACGACCTCCGCGAGCGCCTGCCAGTGGTCGCCGTGCCGGTGGGTGGTGACGACGGACGCGATGCCGTCGTCACCGATCATGCCCAGCAGCGTGTCGGCGTCGTCCGCCGCGTCGATCAGCAATTGACCGTCGGTGGCCCGGCAGCGCAGCAGGTACGCGTTGTTCCCCATGGGGCCGACCGCGACCTTGGTGATCATCAGGTCCTTGAGTTCGTGCACGTCGGCCGGTCCGCCGACCGTCACCCGCCCGCTGTACGTCATGGGCGTCAGCCTAGCGCCGGAGGCGGCGACGGACCGAGCTCACAGAGGCGGCAGCTTCGGCAGGTCCCCGCCCTTCACCGTCAGGGCGGCGCCGTCCCGGCGTCCGGCGAGCCAGCCGAGCAGACCGGCGGGCGTCCCCTCGACCGTGACCGGGCCGCCGTCCGCTCCGCCGCCGGTCGTCCAGGTGCGGCCGTCCGCGGTCGAGAGGGTGGTCGCGGGCACGTCCGGGTGGCCGGTGAAGCGGGCCGCGAGGAAGGCGATCTCCCGGTCGGTGAAGTCGGCCGGCAGGTCCTCCAGCTCGTAGCCGATCCCCAGGTCGACGTGGTGCAGCTCCACCTCGATCCAGCGCCGGAACGGCACCCGCTCCGCGCGGTCGGTGACGCCGTTGCGCAGTTCGACGACGCGGGACCGGTCCGCCGGGGCGGCGGCCGCCGCGCGGAACCGCTCGGCGCTGGCCCGTACATCCGCGAGCTGCTCGCCCAGAGGGCGCGGGGCGCCCGCCTCGATGTCGGCGTCCCGGGCCTCGGCGGAGGCGTACATGGGGCGGCCCTCCAGAACGTTCACCAGGGCGTCCGCGTTGCGGGCCAGGTGGGCGAGGACGTGGCCGCGGGTCCAGCCGGGCAGGCGTGACGACTGGGTCACAGCCGCGTCGTCCAGTGCGCCGACCGCGTGGAGCAGCCGCTCGGTAGCGGCCTGTACAGACGCCAGGTCATCAGCGTGATCCATCATGCCGCCGACCCTAGCCGCGTCACACCTTCGGGTGAAGGAGGCGAACCGGACGCCGGAATCGAATGCACGTGCTATAAGGTCGGGTGCGGCGTCGGGCATGCTGGAAAGCCGGGGTTTGTTGACGATCCGTGAACCCGAACCGGCGTTGTCAGTGGCTCCCCCTAGTCTGAGAAGGACGGGGGCCTCGCCCCTGTCACTTCCCTCAAGAAAGGTGCGGACCGGCGTGGCCGACCGTCTCATCGTCCGTGGAGCGCGCGAGCACAACCTCAAGAACGTCTCGCTCGACCTCCCGCGCGACTCGCTCATCGTCTTCACGGGCCTGTCGGGGTCGGGCAAGTCCTCGCTGGCCTTCGACACCATCTTCGCCGAGGGGCAGCGGCGTTACGTCGAGTCGCTCTCCTCCTACGCCCGGCAGTTCCTCGGCCAGATGGACAAGCCGGACGTCGACTTCATCGAGGGCCTCTCCCCGGCGGTCTCCATCGACCAGAAGTCCACCTCGCGCAACCCGCGCTCCACGGTCGGCACCATCACCGAGGTCTACGACTACCTGCGTCTGCTGTTCGCGCGCATCGGCAAGCCGCACTGTCCCGAGTGCGGCCGGCCGATCTCCCGCCAGTCGCCGCAGGCCATCGTCGACAAGGTGCTGGAGCTGCCGGAGGGGAGCCGCTTCCAGGTGCTGTCCCCGCTGGTGCGCGAGCGCAAGGGCGAGTTCGTCGACCTCTTCTCCGACCTCCAGACCAAGGGCTACTCCCGCGCGCGGGTGGACGGCGAGACCGTCCAGCTGTCCAACCCGCCCACGCTGAAGAAGCAGGAGAAGCACACCATCGAGGTGGTCGTGGACCGCCTCACGGTCAAGGACAGCGCCAAGCGCCGTCTCACCGACTCCGTGGAGACCGCCCTCGGGCTGTCCGGCGGCATGGTCGTGCTCGACTTCGTCGACCTCCCCGAGGACGCTCCTGAACGCGAGCGCATGTACTCCGAGCACCTCTACTGCCCGTACGACGACCTGTCGTTCGAGGAGCTGGAGCCCCGCTCGTTCTCCTTCAACTCGCCCTTCGGCGCCTGCCCCGAGTGCACCGGCATCGGCACGCGCATGGAGGTCGACCCCGAGCTGATCGTCCCGGACCCGGACAAGAGCCTCGACGAGGGCGCCATCCACCCGTGGTCGCACGGCCACACCAAGGACTACTTCGACCGCCTCGTCGGAGCCCTCGCGGACGCGCTCGGCTTCCGCACGGACATCCCGTGGGCCGGGCTGCCGCAGCGCGCCAAGAAGGCCCTGCTGTACGGCCACAAGACCCAGGTCGAGGTCCGCTACCGCAACCGCTACGGACGCGAGCGGCGCTACACCACCGCCTTCGAGGGCGCGGTGCCGTTCATCAAGCGGCGGCACAGCGAAGCCGAGAGCGACGCCAGCCGCGAGCGCTTCGAGGGTTACATGCGCGAGGTGCCCTGCCCCGCCTGTGAGGGCACGCGCCTCAAGCCGGTCGTCCTCGCCGTCACGGTCATGGGCAGGTCCATCGCCGAGGTCTCCGCGATGTCCATCAGCGACTGCGCGGACTTCCTGGGCGAGCTGAAGCTGACCGACCGCGACAAGCAGATCGCCGAGCGCGTCCTCAAGGAGGTCAACGAGCGGCTGCGGTTCCTGGTCGACGTCGGCCTGGACTACCTCTCGCTGAACCGCGCGGCGGGCACCCTCTCCGGCGGCGAGGCGCAGCGCATCCGTCTGGCCACCCAGATCGGCAGCGGCCTCGTCGGCGTGCTCTACGTGCTCGACGAGCCGTCCATCGGCCTGCACCAGCGCGACAACCACCGGCTGATCGAGACCCTGGTCCGGCTGCGCGACATGGGCAACACGCTCATTGTCGTGGAGCACGACGAGGACACCATCAAGGTCGCCGACTGGATCGTCGACATCGGCCCCGGCGCCGGTGAGCACGGTGGCAAGGTCGTGCACAGCGGCTCCCTCAAGGAACTGCTGGCCAACGCCGAGTCGCAGACCGGCCAGTACCTCTCGGGCAAGAAGTCGATCCCCCTGCCCGAGGTGCGGCGCCCGCACGACCCGTCGCGCCGCATCACGGTGCGCGGCGCCCGGGAGAACAACCTGCGGGACATCGACGTGTCCTTCCCGCTGGGTGTGTTCACCGCGGTCACCGGCGTGTCCGGCTCCGGCAAGTCCACGCTGGTCAACGACATCCTGTACACGCACCTCGCCCGCGAGCTGAACGGCGCGCGCAACGTGCCCGGCCGGCACACGCGCGTCGAGGGCGACGACCTCGTCGACAAGGTCGTGCACGTCGACCAGTCGCCCATCGGCCGCACCCCGCGGTCCAACCCGGCGACGTACACGGGCGTCTTCGACCACATCCGCAAGCTGTTCGCGGAGACGACGGAGGCGAAGGTGCGCGGCTACATGCCGGGCCGGTTCTCCTTCAACGTCAAGGGCGGCCGCTGCGAGAACTGCGCGGGCGACGGCACCATCAAGATCGAGATGAACTTCCTGCCGGACGTCTACGTCCCGTGCGAGGTCTGCCACGGCGCCCGCTACAACCGGGAGACGCTGGAGGTCCACTACAAGGGCAAGTCCATCGCCGACGTGCTGAACATGCCGATCGAAGAGGCCATGCACTTCTTCGAGGCGGTCCCGGCGATCTCCCGCCACTTGAGGACGCTCAACGACGTCGGCCTCGGCTACGTCCGGCTCGGCCAGTCCGCGACCACCCTGTCCGGCGGCGAGGCGCAGCGCGTCAAGCTCGCCAGCGAGCTGCAGAAGCGCTCCACCGGACGCACGGTCTACGTCCTCGACGAGCCGACCACCGGACTGCACTTCGAGGACATCAGCAAGCTGCTGACGGTCCTGTCCGGCCTGGTCGACAAGGGCAACACCGTGATCGTCATCGAGCACAACCTCGATGTGATCAAGACGGCCGACTGGGTCGTCGACATGGGCCCCGAGGGCGGTTCCGGCGGCGGCCTCGTCGTCGCGGAGGGTACGCCCGAGCAGGTCGCCGGCGTGCCGGCCAGCCACACCGGCAAGTTCCTGCGGGAGATCCTGGGCGCGGAACGGATCAGTGACGCACCGCAGGTCCGGGCCCCGCGCAAGGCGGCGAAGAAGACGGTCGCCGCCCGGTCGACGGCGAAGGCGACCACCACCCAGGCGGTCGGAACCACCGCCAGGAAGACGGCCGGCAAGGCCGCCGCGAAGAAGACGACGCGCGGCACCTGACCGGCCCGCCCGCCCGACCGTGTGCCGTGCCGCGGAGACAGTCCTCCGCGGCACGGCACACGTGTGTCAGGCGGTCCGCGGCTCCAGCTCGTGGGCGTACGGGGGCTCCGCACCGGCGCGGGAACAGGTGACCGCCGCCGCGCGCGCCGCGAAACGCAGCAGGCTCTCCCAGCCCTCGGCACCGAGCGCGGCCACGCCCTCCTCACTGAGCGCGTCACGCTCCGCCAGTCCGTGCAGCAGGGCCGCGTTCACCGTGTCGCCCGCGCCGATGGTGTCCACCACCGCGACGCGCTCACCCGGCGCCGTGTACTCGGCGCCGTCACGGGTGTACGCCGTCAGACCGTCCCCGCCCCGGGTGACCACGACCGCCGAGGGTCCGGCCGCCAGCCACTCGCGCGGGGACCCGCCGAGCCATTCGGCGTCCTCCGCGGACAGCTTCAGCAGGGACACCGACGGCAGCCAGCTTCTGAACCGCGCCCGGTAGGCGTCGGCGTCCGGGATCAGCCCCGCCCGGATGTTGGGGTCGAGCGCCGTGAACACGCCCCCCGCCGACGCCTCGCGCATCAAAGCCTCGTACGCGCTCGCGCCCGGCTCCAGCACGAGGGAGCACGTGCCGAAGGACACCGCGCGGGTACCGGCGGGCAGCGCCTCGGGCCCGGTGAACAACCGGTCCGCGGTGCCCTCCACGTAGAAGGAGTAGGCTGCCGAGCCGTCGGCGCCGACCGTGGCGACGGCCAGCGTCGTCGGCTCGTCACCGCGCTGCACCGACGCCACGTCCACGCCGGTCACCCTGAGCCGTTCCAGCAGCGCCTCCCCGAAGGCGTCCCGCGACACCCGGGAGCAGAACGCGGTGGGGGAGCCGAGGCGGCCCAGGGCCACCGCCGTGTTGAAGGGGCCGCCGCCGAGCGCGGGCGTCAGCGCGGCGAGCGCACCCGCCCCCTGCGGTACCAGGTCGATCAGTGCCTCACCGGCGACGACGATCACGAGGGGTTCCTTTCTTCCGGGCAGCCGCAGGAGGTGCGGTGCACGAAGGTGCACGGGAGGCGTTCGGTGCGGGCCGGACGGTCCGGGGCGGCGAGGCGGTCCAGCAGCAGGTGCACCGCCCGCGCGCCGATGTCCCGGCTCGGCTGGGCGACGGCCGTGAGGCGAGGGGAGAAGAGGTCCGCCCAGGCGAAGTCGTCGAAGCAGCACAGGGCGATGTCCTCGGGTACGGACAGGCCGTGGGCGCGCAGGGCGCGCAGCGCGCCGATGGTCATGGCGTTGTTGGCGGTGATCAGCGCGGTGGGGCGCGAACCGAGGTCCAGCAGCTCGGCCGCGGCGCGTTCGGCTGCTGCGGCCTCCGAGCCGCCGTGCACCAGGATCCGCTCGTCGAACGGCAGCCCGGAGGCCGCGAGCCCGTGCCGGTACCCGGTGATCCGCTCGGCGGTCGTGCTGAGCCCGGGCAGGCCGGCCACCAAGGCGATGCGGCGGTGACCGCGTTCGGCGAGATGGGTGACCAGGTGGGCGGTCGGCTCGGTGCTCTCGGCGCAGACCTGGTCGAAGAGGGGCGGCTCGTCCTCGGCGGACGGGCCGACCAGCCGGTCCAGGAAGACGGCCGGTACCTGGTGCCGCCTCAGGTAGGAGAGCAGTTCGCCGGGCTCGGGGGAGGGCGCCACGATGATGCCCTCCACCCGGCGCTCGTGCAGCAGTTGGACGACCGTGCGCTCGTGCGCCGGGTCGTCGTGCGGATCGGCGATGAGGAGGCTGTACCCGCGCTCCAGGGCCGCCGCCTCGACGCCCTGGAGGATCTCCGTGAAGTACGGGTTGCTGATCGTCGACACCGCGAGCCCGATCGACCGGGTGCGGGCCGTGACCAGCGAGCGGGCCAGGGTGTTAGGGGTGTAGCCGAGCTCCTCCACGGCGTCCAGAACGGCCTGGCGGGTGTGGGGGAGCACGGGGCGGGTGCCGTTCAGCACGTGCGAGACGGTCGCGATGGAGACTCCGGCGCTGCGCGCCACATCCGCCATGGTCGCCATCGTCCGTTCTCCTTCGGGCTGGGGTGGCGCGGGTCCGCTGCTCGTGCAGGGCCTTGAGAGGTCTTGTTCTGGTCTTGGCCTTGGTCTCGGGTGGGGACCGTATCGTATGGGAGTGGGGGGCGTAAACGCTTGCGTAAGCGTTTGCGTGAACGCTTACATCAGCATTTGCGTGAACGCTTACGCCAACGCTTGCGAGAGCGCTTACGCGAACGCTTGCGTCAGCGCTTACGCGAACGTTTGCGCAAACGTTTACGCCCCTCCCTCCACACTGCCCCCGCCATCCCCACCCACCCGCAATCCGCCCCGCCCGCCCCGGTATCGTCCGGGTGAACAGTCGTCCACCGCGCACGAACCGTGGGAGCCCGCATGTCCGCCCGACCCGCCGCTACCCGCCGGACCGTCCTGCGAGGCGCGGCCCTCACACCCGTCGCAGGGCTGGGACTCACCGCCTGCGGGGGCGGCGACGACAGGTCCGCCCCGCTGAGCGGACCCGTCGAGCTGGGCCCCGAGAACGAGGTCGCCGCGGGCGGCGCCAAGCTGTACCGGGATCACAACGTGGTCGTCAGCCGCGACGAGGACGGCTCGTTCACCGCGTACAACACCGTGTGCACGCACGCGGGGTGCCCCATCAACAAGCTGGACGGAACCAGGCTGATCTGCCCGTGTCACGGCAGCGAGTTCGACGTCGCCACCGGGAAGGCGCTGCGTGAGCCGGCTGTGGCACCGCTGAAGCCGCTGGCCGTCGAGGTGAAGAACGGCACGCTGGTCGCCAGGCCCCGCGACTGACCCCCGACTGAGCCCCGAGTGCCCCCCGACTGACCCGCGCCTGACCCGCGCCTGAGCCCGCGCCCCAGCCCGTTCGGTCCGGGTCCGGGCTACTCCCAGTCCCAGGCGATCCCCACGTAGTCGGCCCGCAGGCGCGGTTCCACCAGGTGCACCGTCCGGTGCCGCGTGCTGAGGGCCAGCGCCTGGCGGCCTCCGCGCGGGGCCGCGGCCGAGTGCTGGGTGAAGCGGTGGCACCGTACGGGGAGCGCGGCGGAGTCGAAGCAGATCTGGAGCGCGTACTGGCCGCCGGGGGAGCCCGCGCCCCGTACGTATTCGCGGCAGACACCGCCGGTGCCGTCCTCCACGGTGTACCGGAAGAGGAAGGTGTCACCGGCGCGCAGCCGGATGTCGAAGAGCAGCTCGGCCGCGAGCACGCCTGTGGCGTGGTGATGGCGCACGCGTCCGACGCGGCAGTTCTCCAGGGTGCGCACCTGCATGCGCTCCGGGTCGGCGCCCGGGTCGCCGTGGTGGACGGCGACGTAGCGGTCGACGCCGTCGCGGTGGGCGCGCACGATGTGGTGGGACTCGCGCTCCGCCAGTTCCCGGCGCGTGCCGATGCGCACCCGCTCGTGGTGGCCCAGGGTGTGCAGCCCGCCGTCGCGCGGGGTGCCGAACTCGGCCAGCAGCTTGTCCAGGACGCCTGAGACCTCCATGAGGGAGCGGTAGGTGCGGCCGGCGGAGCGGCGGTCCGCGGCCCGGTCGTCCGTCTCGGCGAGCAGACGGATCAGTGACTCCTCCGGCAGCTGCAGGATCTCCTCCAGCGCCCGTACGGCCCGCAGCGACTCCGGGCGCTGGGGGCGGCGGGCGCCCTGCTGCCAGTAGCTGAGGCTGGTGACGCCCACCTTCACGCCGTGGCGGGACAGGTGGTGCTGCACCCGCTGCAACGGCAGTCCCCGCGCGGCTATCGCGGCGCGCAGGGCGACATGGAACGGGCCGCCGCGCAGGGCCGCGTCCAGTTCTGCGGTGACGACGTCCGCGTGCTGTGTGGCGTGCGGCATGCAGGGGCCTCTCTGTGAAGGTCACAACGGCTGGTCAGACCGTTCGCACGGAGTGTCCCGGGGGCCCGCCCCCGTCGGTGCGGCGCGGTCTTCACACGCGTACGCCGTCGTTCAGCGCCCCGAGTTCCCACGCATTGAAGCGTGTTGACCAAGTCCCGACAACCGTCTGGCGGCAAGAGCGGCACACGCCAGGGGGCCGTACCGGCCATGCGGCCGGTACGGCCCCCTGAGGTGCGTACGGGATGTTCTTCTACGTGGCCTTCATTGCCTTCGTGTTCTACGTGCTCTTCGTGGCCTGCATGGCATACGTGGCCTACGTGGTCCTCGTCCCGGGCTCAGGCCCCGTCGGCGTGCTCCCCGCCCCGGAGCCGCGAGTCCGCGGCCCGGAGGCGCTTCGCGCGCACGATGTCGGGGTCGCGCGGGTCGAGGGACTCGGGGAAGGCAGCCGTCTCGTCCGAGTACCGGCGGTACCGGGCCGGCCGTCGTGGTTTCTCGATCCGCATCTGTCGCATACGACCTCCCGACTCGCGGTCACTCGCGCGACCGCTGTCACGACCGCCTCGGACCACCGGCCGGAGAGCCGGTCCGGACCGCCGGACGGACCACGGCCGCGGTCCGTCCGCCGGCCCCGTTGATCGCCCGAGGCGCGAACCCCCCACATTCCCGCTTACCGGCCGCCGTAACCCATCCGGCCCGCACCGGACCTCGCGGACCGGCTCCGGAGGCCATCCGGGACCGCCCCCATCCGATCCGCCGCCCCGCCCCGGCCCCGCCGTCCTGTCGGTGCCCGCCAGTAGGGTGTGAGGCATGGCCGACCCCTCCAGCTACCGCCCCAGACCGGGTGAGATCCCCGACTCGCCGGGGGTCTACCGGTTCCGTGACGAGCACCGCCGGGTGATCTACGTCGGGAAGGCGAAGAGCCTGCGCCAGCGCCTGGCGAACTACTTCCAGGACCTGGCCGGGCTGCACCCGCGCACCCGCTCGATGGTGACCACGGCCGCGTCCGTGGAGTGGACGGTGGTCTCGACGGAGGTCGAGGCGCTGCAGCTGGAGTACTCCTGGATCAAGGAGTTCGACCCCCGGTTCAACGTCAAGTACCGCGACGACAAGAGCTACCCGTACCTCGCGGTGACGATGAACGAGGAGTACCCGCGCGTGCAGGTGATGCGCGGTCACAAGAAGAAGGGCGTGCGGTACTTCGGCCCGTACGCGCACGCGTGGGCGATCCGCGACACCGTGGACCTGATGCTGCGCGTCTTCCCGGTGCGCACCTGCTCGGCGGGCGTTTTCAAGAACGCCGCCCGCACCGGCCGGCCCTGCCTGCTCGGCTACATCGGCAAGTGCTCGGCACCCTGCGTGGAGCGGATCTCCGCCGAGGACCACCGGGAGCTGGCCGAGGAGTTCTGCGACTTCATGGCCGGCCGCACCGGCGCCTACCTGCGCCGCCTGGAGCGGCAGATGGCGGAGGCGGCCGAGGAGATGGAGTACGAGCGGGCCGCGCGCCTGCGCGACGACATCGGCGCCCTGAAGAAGGCCATGGAGAAGAACGCGGTGGTGCTGGCGGACGCCACCGACGCCGACCTGATCGCGGTCGCCGAGGACGAGCTGGAGGCGGCCGTCCAGATCTTCCACGTCCGGGGCGGGCGCGTGCGCGGCCAGCGCGGCTGGGTCACGGACAAGGTCGAGGAGATCACCACCGGCGCCCTGGTCGAGCACGCCCTGCAGCAGCTCTACGGCGAGGAGACCGGCGACGCCGTTCCGCGCGAGGTGCTGGTCCCCGCCCTGCCCGACCCGGTGGAGCCGGTGCAGGAGTGGCTGACCGGGCGGCGCGGGGCGAACGTCTCCCTGCGCGTCCCGCAGCGCGGGGACAAGAAGGCCCTGATGGAGACCGTGGAGCGCAACGCCCAGCAGGCGCTCGTGCTGCACAGGACCAAGCGGGCCTCCGACCTCACCACGCGCTCGCGCGCGCTGGAGGAGATCGGCGAGGCCCTGGGCCTGGACAGCGCCCCGCTGCGCATCGAGTGCTACGACATCTCGCACCTCCAGGGCGACGACGTGGTGGCCTCCATGGTGGTCTTCGAGGACGGGCTGGCCCGCAAGAGCGAGTACCGCCGCTTCCAGATCAAGGGCTTCGCCGGCCAGGACGACGTCCGGTCCATGCACGAGGTGATCACCCGGCGCTTCCGCCGCTACCTGGCGGAGAAGGAGCGCACGGGGGAGTGGACCGACGGGGAGGAGCCCGGCGCCGCGGCGGACCCGGGGACGGCCGCCGCGGGTCTCGCGGAGCCGCCCGCGAGCACCCTCACGGAGGACGACGGGCGCCCCAAGCGGTTCGCGTACCCGCCGCAGCTCGTCGTGGTGGACGGCGGCGCGCCGCAGGTCGCGGCGGCCCAGCGGGCGCTGGACGAACTGGGCATCGACGACATCGCCGTGTGCGGCCTCGCCAAGCGGCTGGAGGAGGTGTGGCTGCCCGGCGACGACGACCCGGTGGTGCTGCCCCGTACCAGCGAGGGCCTGTACCTGCTGCAGCGCGTCCGTGACGAGGCGCACCGCTTCGCGATCACCTATCAGCGCAGCAAGCGCGCCAAGCGCTTCCGGTCCAGCCCCCTGGACGACGTCCCGGGTCTCGGCGAGACCCGCAAGCAGGCGCTGATCAAGCACTTCGGCTCGTTGAAGCGGCTGCGGTCGGCGACGATCGAGCAGATCTGTGACGTTCCGGGCATAGGGCGCAAGACGGCCGAGACGGTCGTCGCGGCTCTCGCCCGGGCGACACCCGGCGGTCCCGCTGTGAACACGGCGACGGGCGAGATCATGGATGACACGGAAGAACCCGGGCATCAGGCGGGTTCTCCGGGGGCGCCCGTGTCCGCGGGCGCCCCGGACGAACGACGGGGGCAGAAGCGATGACCGAGCACGAGACAGGGCCTGCCGGGCGGCGGGACCGGGCGGCGCAGCAGGCGGGCGGGGCCACGGCCCGCGCCGGCATCCGGCAGGACAACGGAGCACAGGTGAAGACGGGCAAGGAAAACGGCGGGGTGCCCGAGGTGGGCATCCCCGAGCTGGTGATCATCTCCGGGATGTCCGGGGCCGGCCGGTCGACGGCCGCGAAGTGTCTGGAGGACCTCGGCTGGTTCGTCGTCGACAACCTGCCGCCCGCGCTGATCCCCACCATGGTGGAGCTCGGCGCGCGCTCCCAGGGCAACGTGGCGCGGATCGCGGTCGTCGTCGACGTCCGCGGCCGACGCTTCTTCGACAACCTGCGCGAGTCCCTCGCCGACCTCGACGCGCGCGGTGTCACCCGGCGCACGGTGTTCCTGGAGTCCTCCGACGATGCCCTGGTGCGCCGCTTCGAGTCGGTCCGCCGCCCTCATCCCCTCCAGGGCGACGGCCGGATCGTCGACGGCATCGCCGCCGAGCGGGAGCTGCTGCGCGAGCTGCGCGGCGACGCCGACCTGGTGATCGACACCTCCGGGCTCAACGTGCACGAACTGCGCGCGAAGATGCACGCGCAGTTCGCCGGCGAGGAGGAGCCCGAGCTGCGGGCCACCGTGATGTCCTTCGGCTTCAAGTACGGTCTCCCGGTCGATGCCGACCTGGTCGTGGACATGCGGTTCCTGCCCAACCCGCACTGGATCCCCGAGCTGCGCCCCTACACCGGCCTCAACGAGGAGGTGGCGTCGTACGTCTTCAACCAGCCCGGCGCCAAGGAGTTCCTCGACCGCTATGCCGAGCTGCTGCGCATGGTCGCCGCGGGCTACCGCCGTGAGGGCAAGCGTTACGTGACCATCGCGGTCGGCTGCACGGGCGGCAAGCACCGCTCGGTCGCCATGTCGGAGAAGCTCGCCGCCCGGCTCGCCGCGGAGGGCGTGGAGACGGTGGTCGTCCACCGGGACATGGGACGGGAATGACACGACGTACGCCGCGGCTGAGCCGGCTGCGCAGAGCGGTCCCCGAGGGCCGCGCCGGCCGGCCGGCCGAGACGCGTGGCGCGCGCCCGCGCCGCAGGGGCGCACAGCCCAAGGTCGTCGCCCTCGGCGGCGGCATGGGGCTGTCCGCGTCGCTCGCCGCCCTGCGCCGGATCACCGGCGACCTCACCGCCGTGGTCACCGTCGCCGACGACGGCGGCTCCAGCGGCCGCCTGCGTGACGAACTGGGCGTGCTGCCCCCCGGCGACCTGCGCAAAGCGCTCGCCGCGCTGTGCGGGGACGACGACTGGGGCCAGACCTGGGCGCGCGTCATCCAGCACCGTTTCCAGTCCAAGGGCGACCTGCACGAGCACGCGGTCGGCAACCTGCTGATCGTGGCCCTGTGGGAGCAGCTCGGCGACCACGTCAAGGCGCTGGACCTGGTGGGCATGCTGCTCGGCGCGCACGGCCGGGTGCTGCCCATGTCCGCCGTGCCGCTGGAGCTCCAGGCGCTGGTCAAGGGGCACGACCCGGAGCGCCCCGACGACATCGGCACCGTCCGCGGCCAGGCCACCGTCGCCCTCACCCCGGGCGAGGTGCAGTCGGTGCACCTCGTGCCGAACGACCCGCCGGCCGTGCCCGAGGCGGTCGCGGCGGTGCTGGACGCCGACTGGGTGGTGCTGGGACCCGGCTCCTGGTTCTCCTCGGTGATCCCGCACCTGCTGGTCCCCGAGCTGCTGGACGCCCTCGTCGAGACGAAGGCGCGCCGGGTGCTCTCGCTGAACCTCGCCCCGCAGCCCGGAGAAACCGAGGGCTTCTCCCCGCAGCGTCATTTGGAGGTTTTGGGGCGACACGCCCCTAAACTCGCCCTGGACGTGGTGCTGGCCGACGAGGCCGCCGTGCCCGACCGCGACTTGCTGACCGATGCCGCCAAGCGGTTCGGCGCCGCGGTCGAGCTGGCCCCCGTGGCCCGGACCGACGGAAGCCCCCGGCACGACCCGGAGCTGTTGGCCGCCGCGTACGACCGTATTTTTCGGATGCATGGAAGGATCGGCCCATGGCGATGACGGCAGCGGTGAAGGACGAGATCAGCCGGCTCCCCGTCACCCGTACCTGCTGCAGGAAGGCGGAGGTCTCCGCCGTTCTGCGGTTCGCCGGCGGCCTCCACCTGGTCAGCGGGCGCATCGTGATCGAGGCGGAGCTGGACACCGCGATGGCCGCCCGGCGGCTCAAGCGGGACATCCTGGAGATCTTCGGCCACAGCTCCGAACTGATCGTGATGGCGCCGGGCGGACTGCGCCGCGGCTCCCGCTACGTGGTGCGCGTGGTCGCCGGAGGCGACCAGCTCGCCCGTCAGACCGGTCTGGTGGACGGCCGGGGCCGCCCGATCCGCGGCCTGCCCCCGCAGGTGGTCTCGGGGGCCACCTGCGACGCCGAGGCCGCCTGGCGCGGTGCCTTCCTCGCGCACGGCTCCCTCACCGAGCCCGGCCGTTCCTCCTCCCTGGAGGTGACCTGCCCCGGCCCCGAGGCCGCGCTCGCCCTGGTCGGCGCCGCCCGTCGGCTGCACATCGCCGCCAAGGCGCGCGAGGTGCGCGGCGTGGACCGGGTGGTCGTCCGGGACGGCGACGCGATCGGCGCGCTGCTCACCCGGCTGGGCGCGCACGAGTCGGTGCTGGCCTGGGAGGAGCGCCGGATGCGCCGCGAGGTGCGGGCCACGGCGAACCGGCTGGCCAACTTCGACGACGCCAACCTGCGCCGCTCCGCCCGCGCCGCCGTCGCGGCCGGCGCCCGGGTGCAGCGCGCGCTGGAGATCCTCGGCGACGACGTGCCCGAGCACCTCGCCGCGGCCGGCCGGCTGCGCATGGAGCACAAGCAGGCCTCCCTGGAGGAGCTGGGCGCGCTCGCCGACCCGCCGCTCACCAAGGACGCGGTGGCCGGACGCATCCGCCGGCTGCTGGCGATGGCCGACAAGCGCGCCGCGGACCTCGGCATCCCCGGCACGGAGGCCAACCTCAGCGAGGAACTGGACGACAAGATCGGCGTCTGACGCGCCCCGCGCGATCGTCCGACGCCTGACCGGAGCACCGGCGCCGCCGCCCAGTCGGGTGAGCGGCGCCGGTTCCGTGTGTCGCGGGGGCGCCCTTGACTCGATCATGTTGTGTCATGAGCCTGGCAACTGTTCGCCGCCGTGGCGGACCTCTCTCAGGGGGGTTCATGAGACGCAGAGCGAGATCGATCCTCGCCGTCGGCACGCTCCTGATCGGCGGAGCCGGCTTCGCACCCGTCGCCCAGGCACAACCCGCACCGCCCTCGTCCGGCGATCCCGGCGAGGTCAAGGTCTACCGCGCCGACGTCACGCGGCAGCAGGTGCCCCTGCTGCTGGCGGCGGGGCAGGACGGCCACGAACTCGGCGAGCGGGTGCCCGAACGGGGCACGGCCGCCGTCGAGGTGTATCTCACCGAGGGGCAGGCGCGGAAGCTCGGGAAACAGGGCGTCGACCTCACCGAGCACACGCTCCCCGCCCGGGCGGAGAAGCGCGTTGCGGACGCCGCCGAGGGCGTCTTCCGCCCGTACAGCGGCAAGGGCGGCCTCAAGGAGGAGATCCTGCGCACCGCGCAGCGCAACCCCTCCCTCACCAAGGTCGTCTCCATCGGGAAGACGGTCCGGGGGAAGGACATCCTCGCCCTGAAGCTCACCAAGCGGGCCCGCACGAGCAAGGACGGCTCCCGGCCCGCCGTCCTCTACATGGCGAACCAGCACGCCCGTGAGTGGATCACGCCGGAGATGACCCGCCGGCTGATGCACCACTACCTGGACCGCTACCGCACCGACCGGCGGATCAAGAGGATCGTCGACACCACCGAGCTGTGGTTCGTCCTCTCCGCCAACCCCGACGGCTACGACCACACCTTCGCCGACGACGCCAACCGCCTGTGGCGCAAGAACCTGCGGGACGTCAACGGCGACGGGAAGATCGGCACCGGCGACGGCGTCGACCTCAACCGGAACTTCCCCTACAAGTGGGGCTACGACGACGAGGGCTCCTCGCCCGACCCCACCAGCCAGACCTACCGGGGCGCCTCCCCGGGCTCCGAGCCCGAGACCAAGGCGATCGACGCCTTCCAGAAGCGCATCGGCTTCACCTACGGCATCAACTACCACTCCGCCGCCGAGCTGCTCCTCTACGGGGTCGGCTGGCAGGTGGCCACGCCGACGCCCGACGACGTGCTGTACAAGGCGCTCGCGGGCACGCCGGACAACCCGGCGATCCCCGGCTACCACCCGCAGCTCTCCTCCGAGCTGTACACCACCAACGGCGAGGCCGACGGCCACGCGGCCAACGTCAACGGCCTGGCGATGTTCACCCCGGAGATGTCGACCTGCCAGACCGCCTCCGCCTACGACCCCGACGACGCCTGGGAGCCCGGCGACTGCCGTTCGATCTTCACCTTCCCGGACGACGAGAAGCTGATCCAGCAGGAGTTCGCCAGGAACGTCCCGTTCGCGCTCTCCGTCGCCGAGTCCGCCGCGCACCCCGACCGGCCGTCCTCCGCGGTCGGCCTGGAGGCCGCGGACTTCACCCCGGCGGCCTTCACGACGTCCTACGCGCGCGGCGGTGACCAGGAGGTCTCCGTCGTGGCCCGCAAGTCGGTGCGCGACAAGGAGCTGCGGTACCGGGTCGACGGCGGCCGCACCCACAGCGTGGACCTCAGACCCTGGCGGGGCGGCGAGCGCTACGGCGGCGAGGACGACCTCTACTTCGGCGAGTACCGCGCGACGGTGCGGCACGGCGAGCCGGGCGACCGGGTCGAGGTGTGGTTCACCGGCAAGGCCCGCGGCGGCAAGAGGGTGTCGAGCGAGCCCTTCGCCTACACCGTGGCGCCGCGGCCCCGCGCGGACGTCCTGGTCGTGTCCGAGGAGGGCGCGAAGGCCACGGGCACGAAGACGTACACCGACGCGCTGCGGGCGAACGGCCGGAGCGCCGCCGTCTGGGACGTGGCGGAGAAGGGCGCGCCGGACGCGCTGGGCGTGCTGAGCCACTTCCGCACCGTCGTCCACCACACCGGCGCGGCCGTCCCGGGCGTCGCCACCCAGCTCCAGCTGCGGGCCTTCCTCAACGAGGGCGGCCGGCTGATCGAGGCGGGCGAGCGGGCCGGCGGCAGCGTCGACCTCGGCGACGGCGTGCTGTCCGACGACTTCAGCCAGTACTACCTGGGCGCCTACACCCGCACCGCCACCTCCGGCGCCACCGCGTTCACGGGCGCCGGACGCCTCGCCGGCACCGGCGGGCCGCTCGGCGACGCGCCCGGGAACCCGCTCGACGGGGCCGGCAGCTACGGCCTCACCTCCGACGAGCTGCCCGCCGACCGGTACCCGCGGTTCGCGAGCTTCGGAGCCGGGTCGTTCACCGGCACGGTCAACCCGTACGGGCCCTACGCGGGCTCCTCCATGGCGGCCGCCGTGCACACCGACGACGGTTACAAGCGCCTCACCCGCACCGTCGACCTCACCGGTGTCACCGCCGCCGAGCGGCCCGCCCTGCGCACCCGGCTGCTGTGGGACACCGAGCGGGGCTACGACCATGTGATCGTCGAGGCGCGCACGGCCGGCGGCGACGACTGGACGACCCTGCCCGAGACGGGCGGCGCGACCCGCACCACCGTGCCGTCCGAGTGCGCGGCCGGGTTCTACGTCGCCGGGCACCCCTGGCTGGAGCACTATCTGACGCCGGGCGACGACGGCTGCGCCGCGACCGGCGCCACCGGCTCGTGGAACAGTCTCACCGGCTCCTCCGGCGGCTGGCAGCAGGTGGAGTTCGACCTGAGCGCCTACGCGGGCCGGACGGCCGAGGTGTCGGTCGCCTACGTCACCGACCCGGGCAGCGGCGGCCGGGGCGTCCTCGCCGACGAGGCCTCGCTGGTGACCGGTGGGACCGTCACCGAGACCGAGGGCTTCGAGGAGTCCCTGGGCGCCTGGCGGGCCTCCGGGCCGCCCCCGGGCAGCCCGGCCGTCCTGAAGGACTGGGCCCGCACCGGGGAGCTGTTCCGGACCTCCGCGGCGGTCACCACGGACGACACCGTGCTGCTGGGATTCGGCCTCGAGCACCTCACCTCGGCGGCCGACCGGGCCGCCCTGCTGAGGAAGGCGCTGGCCGCCGTCCGCGGGTGAGACCGGCGCCGGCGGACGCGGTCACGGACAGCAGGACGGCGAAAAGGGTGACTGAGGTCCGTCGTCCTGGGGCGGTCCGTACCCTACTGACGGGTACGGGCCGCCCCGCCGGGTATGGGACAACTCGATGTCACGGCCGGGGCCCCGGAGAGGTAGGGTCGACAGTGGTCGGGGACATCCCAAATACAGCTCGCCGGCGTCAGAGCCGGCGCACCAACGAGGAGATCGGTTCGTGACGATCCGCGTAGGCATCAACGGGTTTGGCCGCATCGGTCGGAACTACTTCCGCGCGCTTCTGGAGCAGGGCGCCGACATCGAGATCGTGGCCGTCAACGACCTGGGCGACACGGCGACCACCGCGCACCTGCTGAAGTACGACACCGTCCTGGGCCGTCTCAAGCAGGAGGTCTCGCACACCGAGGACACCATCACCGTCGGTGACAAGACGATCAAGGTCCTCTCCGAGCGCAACCCCGCCGACATCCCGTGGGGTGAGCTGGGCGCCGACATCGTCATCGAGTCGACCGGCATCTTCACCAAGAAGGAAGACGCCGAGAAGCACATCGCCGGCGGCGCCAAGAAGGTCGTCATCTCCGCCCCGGCGAAGAACGAGGACATCACGCTCGTCATGGGCGTGAACCACGAGCAGTACGACCCGGCGAACCACCACGTCATCTCCAACGCCTCCTGCACCACCAACTGCGTGGCGCCGATGGCGAAGGTGCTCGACGAGAACTTCGGCATCGTCAAGGGCCTGATGACGACGGTCCACGCGTACACGAACGACCAGCGCATCCTGGACTTCCCGCACAAGGACCTGCGCCGCGCCCGCGCCGCCGCCGAGAACATCATCCCGACCACCACGGGCGCCGCGAAGGCCACCGCCCTGGTGCTGCCGCAGCTCAAGGGCAAGCTGGACGGCATGGCCATGCGCGTCCCGGTCCCGACCGGCTCCGTCACGGACCTGGTGGTCGAGCTCTCCCGCGAGGTCACCAAGGAAGAGGTCAACGCCGCCTTCCAGAAGGCCGCCGAGGGCGAGCTGAAGGGCTACCTGGAGTACACGGAGGACGCGATCGTCTCCTCCGACATCGTCAACGCCCCGGCGTCCTGCACCTTCGACTCCTCCCTGACCATGGTCCAGGAGGGCAAGAACGTGAAGGTCATCGGCTGGTACGACAACGAGTGGGGCTACAGCAACCGCCTCGTCGACCTGACGGTCTTCATCGGCAACCAGCTCTGATCGTGGAGCGGGCGGCCTGATATGAGTGCAGGGCTCGGACGGTGCGGCGACGCGCCGTCCGAGCCCTGACGCACGTATCGGAACGGTCGCCCTCTTCCGACCACGAGCGATCACGAGCGAACAGGTCGCTGAACACGTTGCTCTGACAGGGAGCCCCCATGAAGACGATCGACGAACTCCTCTCCGAAGGCGTCGCGGGCAAGCGGGTCTTCGTCCGCGCCGACCTCAACGTGCCGCTGGACGGCACCACCATCACCGACGACGGCCGCATCCGCGCCGTGCTGCCCACCGTCAAGGCGCTCGCCGACGCGGGCGCCCGCGTGGTCGTCGCCTCCCACCTGGGCCGCCCCAAGGGCGCCCCGGACCCCGCCTTCTCGCTCGCCCCGGCCGCCACGCGCCTCGGTGAACTCCTCGGCGCCGACGTCGCGTTCGCCACCGACACGGTCGGCGAGTCGGCCGCCTCGACCGTCGCCGGCCTCGCCGACGGCCAGGTCGCGGTCCTCGAGAACCTGCGCTTCAACCCGGGCGAGACCAGCAAGGACGACGCCGAGCGCGGCGCCTTCGCCGACCAGCTGGCCGCCCTCGCCGACGTCTACGTCGGCGACGGCTTCGGCGCGGTGCACCGGGGACACGCCTCGGTCCTCGACCTCCCGGCCCGCCTGCCGCACTACGCCGGACACCTCATCGCCACCGAGGTCGGCGTGCTGAAGAAGCTCACCGACGACGTCAAGCGGCCCTACGTGGTCGCCCTCGGCGGCGCCAAGGTCTCCGACAAGCTGGCCGTCATCGACCAGCTGCTCGGCAGGGCCGACCGCATCCTCATCGGCGGCGGCATGGCCTACACCTTCCTCAAGGCCAAGGGGTACGAGGTCGGCTCGTCCCTGCTCCAGGAGGACCAGATCCCGGCCGTCCAGGAGTACCTGGAGCGCGCCGGGAAGAACGGCGTCGAGCTGGTGCTCCCGGTCGACACCCTGGTCGCCGGCGAGTTCCCCGACATGAGGACCAAGGCGCCGGGCAACCCCGAGAACGTCGCCGCGGACGCCATCCCGGCCGGGAAGATGGGCCTGGACATCGGTCCGGAGACCCGCAAGCTCTACGCCTCGAAGCTCGCCGACGCCGCCACCGTCTTCTGGAACGGCCCCATGGGCGTCTTCGAGCACCCCGACTACGCCGAGGGCACCAGGACGGTCGCCCAGGCCCTCCTCGACTCCCCGGGCTTCACCGTGGTCGGCGGCGGCGACTCCGCCGCCGCGGTCCGTACCCTGGGCTTCGACGAGCAGGCATTCGGCCACATCTCGACCGGCGGCGGCGCCTCCCTCGAATACCTCGAGGGCAAGACGCTCCCCGGCCTCGCAGCACTGGAGGACTGACCCTCAATGACCACCCGTACGCCGCTGATGGCGGGCAACTGGAAGATGAACCTCAACCACCTCGAGGCCATCGCCCAGGTCCAGAAGCTCGCCTTCGCCCTGGCCGACAAGGACTACGAGGACGTCGAGGTCGCCGTCCTGCCGCCGTTCACCGACCTGCGCTCCGTGCAGACCCTGGTCGACGGCGACAAGCTGAAGATCAAGTACGGCGCCCAGGACATCTCGGCCCACGACGGCGGCGCCTACACCGGCGAGATCTCCGGCCCCATGCTGGCCAAACTGAAGTGCACCTACGTGGCGGTCGGCCACTCCGAGCGCCGCCAGTACCACGCCGAGACCGACGAGGTCGTCAACGCCAAGGTGAAGGCCGCCTTCAAGCACGGCCTCACCCCCATCCTGTGCGTCGGCGAGGAACTGGAGGTCCGCGAGGCGGGCAACCACGTCCCCCACACCCTCGCCCAGGTCGAGGGCGGCCTGAAGGACGTCCCGGCCGAGCAGGCCGAGTCGGTCGTGATCGCCTACGAGCCCGTCTGGGCCATCGGCACCGGCAAGGTCTGCGGCGCCGAGGACGCGCAGGAGGTCTGCGCGGCCGTCCGCGGCAAGCTGGCCGAGCTGTACTCCCAGGAGCTGGCCGACAAGGTCCGCATCCAGTACGGCGGCTCCGTGAAGTCCGGCAACGTCGCCGAGATCATGGCGCAGCCCGACATCGACGGCGCCCTGGTCGGCGGCGCCTCGCTGGACGCCGACGAGTTCGTCAAGATCATCCGCTTCCGCGACCAGTGAGTGACCGGGGTGCGCCCCGCGCGGGCGCGCCCCGGTACGGGAGTAGGCCGCAGGGCTGATCCGTCGTACTCTTGCGGGGTCCAGTCCCGTGCTGGACCCCGTGTCGTCCATCCGTTTCCGAGGAAGTTGGTCCAGCCGTGGTTCTGGGGTTCTCCATCGCCCTGATCGTCTTCAGCCTGCTGCTGATGCTGCTGGTGCTGATGCACAAGGGGAAGGGCGGCGGCCTCTCCGACATGTTCGGTGGTGGCATGCAGTCGTCCGTCGGCGGCTCCTCGGTCGCCGAGCGCAACCTCGACCGGATCACGGTCGTGGTCGGTCTGCTGTGGGCCGCGTGCATCGTGGTGCTCGGCATCATGATGAAGATGAACGACTGACCCACGCGGCGCGATCCGCCCGCATCCCCACGTAACGCCCCATGTTCGGTACGCGCAGCTGAGCGCGGCCTATCATGGGGCTTGCGTCTGGATGCGGAGACAGGTAACTCCTATCACTGGACGCGCGTTGGGCCTTACGTAGACTGAGGCGCCCGCGGCGAAGCGGTACGCCGAATCGCTTCGCGGCACCATTACGCAGGGAGTTACGACCGTGGCAAGTGGCAACGCGATCCGGGGGAGCCGGGTCGGGGCGGGGCCGATGGGCGAGGCCGAGCGCGGCGAGTCCGCGCCGCGGCTGCGCATCTCCTTCTGGTGCTCCAACGGGCACGAGACACAGCCGAGCTTCGCGAGCGACGCGCAGGTGCCCGACACCTGGGACTGCCCCCGCTGCGGTTTCCCGGCCGGGCAGGACCGCGACAACCCGCCGGACCCGCCGCGCACCGAGCCCTACAAGACGCACCTCGCCTACGTGCGGGAACGGCGCAGCGACGCGGACGGCGAGGCGATCCTCGCCGAGGCGCTCGCCAAGCTGCGCGGCGAGATCTAGCACCCGACGCGCCGGGCGCGCACGCCCGCCCCCGGCCGGTTCGCTCTCCGGACCCTTCCGTCCTCCTCAGCGCTGATCAATTAGGTTGGGATCAGTCGGCACAGCGGGGACATCCAAGGAAGAAGGCTGAAGTCCGAGATGAACGCAGACGGCCGTAGCAGGCTCAACCAGACGCCCGAATGGACCGCACTGGCCAAGCACCGCGAGGAGCTCGGCGAGGTACGGCTGCGCGAGCTGTTCGAGGCCCACCCGGACCGCGGCACCGGTTACACCCTCCGGGTCGGTGACCTGTACGTCGACTACTCCAAGCACCTGGTCACCGACGAGACGCTGCGGCTGTTGCGTGAACTGGCCGCGGCCACGGACGTGTTCGGGCTGCGGGACGCGATGTTCCGCGGGGAGCGGATCAACACCACCGAGGACCGTGCGGTGCTGCACACCGCGCTGCGGGCGCCGCGGGACGCGGTGATCGAGGTCGACGGGGAGAACGTCGTCCCGGCCGTGCACGCGGTGCTGGACCGGATGGCCGACTTCGCGGACCGGGTCCGCTCCGGGGAGTGGACCGGCCACACGGGCCGGCGCATCCGCAACGTCGTCAACATCGGCATCGGCGGCTCGGACCTGGGCCCGGCGATGGCCTACGAGGCGCTGCGCGCCCACACCGCGCGGGACCT